>SHXO01000021.1 GCA_009693245.1 Betaproteobacteria bacterium
GTCATGAATACGAGCAAACGGCCGGTTCTGCTGAAGACCAACATGGGGGCAGGGCACGGCGGGGCCTCGGGGCGCTACGATTTCTTGCGGGAGATCGCCTTTACCGACAGCTTTATTTTGTGGCAACTGGGACTGAATACGCCGGTTGGCGGGCCTTAGGCAAGGCTATTGCTCACCGCCTGCGGCGTCACGCCGGTGAATGACTCACTATGGGGAATAGCATGCAACAGGTGAAAGCGCTCAGTGCGTTAGGTATTGTTCTGATGATGGCTATGTTGGCTGCCTGCGGCGAAAACCCAGAGGCACTCGTCTCCGCGGCCAAGAAGAACATTGCTAATAAGGAGTACAAGGCCGCCGCGATCCAACTGAAGAATGCCCTCCAGAAGGAGACCAATCACAAGGAGGGGCGCTTCTTGTTGGGACAAACACTTACGGAAACTGGCGATATGGCCGGGGCGGAGAAGGAATTCCGGCGCGCCCTCGATCTGGGTTACGACAAGGAGCGCGCGACCCCGCAGTTGGCTCGAACCGTATTCGAGCAGGGCAAGCTGGAGGATTTTGTCAATGAGTTTGCCCTTGCCCAACTTTCCAGCCGCGATGGCAGTGCCGAACTGAAAGCCATGCTGGGTCATGCCCATCTCGGGCGCGGGAAAACCGACGCCGCGGTGGTTGCGTTCGAGGATGCGCTCACTTTGAAACCCGGGCTGATGTCCGCCCGAATCGGGAAGGCCAAAGTCGCCGCCTTGAAAAACGATCTGGACGATGCTCTGCGCCAGAGCGACGAAATTCTGGCGGATTCGCCCAAGGAGCGCGAGGTCCTGGTGCTCAAAGCGGAGATCGCGCGTGCGCGCGGCAAACGAGATGAAGTTCTTACCCTATACCGCCAACTGGTGGAGTACTACCAGAAGGGAGCGGGAGAGCATTACGCACTCGTCATGGCATTGATAGAGAACGGTGCCGTGGAAGAAGCTATTAAATACGGACAACAACTCGAAGCCATCGCACCCAAGGACCCCAGATCCTTCCACGTGCGGCCTCTCGTGGCTTTTAGGAAGAAAGATTTCACCGCGGCACATGAGTTTGCGAACAAAACACTTAGTTTGGCACCGGCTTTCGTACCAGCGCATCTCGTGTCCGGCGCATCGAGTTATCAGTTGAAGTCCTACCAGCAAGCCATCGAGCACTTGGAGATCGTTGCGAAGCAACAGAAACGCAATGGTTATGCTCGCCAATTGCTGGCGGCGTCGTTCATGGCCGCGGGAGACCGTGCGCGCGCCTCTCGCGAAGTGAAGGATGCACTCGATCTGCTGCCGAACGACCCCAGGCTACTGTTGCTAGCCGGAGAGATCGCCGTGGCGGAGAACGATCTCACCGAAGCGGCGAAGTATTTCGAGCGCAGCGCCGCGCAAGGCGGCAGCATGGCCGCGGCGCGGCTCGGACAAGCGCGCATCGCGGCGGGGCAAACGGATGAAGGTTTGCGCATCCTAGAAGGCGCCGCCAAGGATGAGGGCGACAAGTCGCAATCTGCTCTCACTTTGGTGCTCTATCACTTGCGCCGGGGTGAAATGGGCAAGGCGATGACCTGGATCGATAGCATCGAGAAAAAACAGCCTGGAAGTCCCCTGCCTCCCAGCCTGAGAGGTATCGTACTAGCCACGCAAAAGGACTTCGCGGGCGCACGCAAGCAGTTCGGCGCGGCGCTGCAAAAGGATGGTGCCTACGTGCTGGCCTTGGACTCTCTTGCACGCCTTGATGTGCAGGAGAAAAAAACGGACGATGCCAAGCGCCGCTACGAAGAAGTGCTCGGTAAGGCGCCGCGCAACGAGCCCGTGGCCCTGGCGTACTCTCGTATGTTGTTTGCGCTGGGGGAAAAGAGCGAGGTCACTACCTCGCCCCTTCGCGCTGTCATAAAGAATGATCCCACCGCCACGCGGGCGCGCTTAGCGCTGGTCGAAGCGCTTTTGCGCGCGAACGATACCAAGCAAGCGCTCGCCGCGGCGCAGGAGGCCGCCGCCGCGGCCCCGGATAATCCCAGCATCGTGCAAGCGCTGGGACCAACACAACAAGTGGCCGGCGATTTCAACCAAGCCCTTTCCACCTACGCGAATCTCGCCAAGTTGCAACCTCAGCGGCCGGAGCCGCTCATGCTGATGGCCGAAACACACTTGGCCGCCGGAGATACCCGGCAGGCCCAAGATAGCCTGAAGAAGGTGCTGGAAATACGCCAGGACTGGCCGCCCGCATTACAGGCGCAAGTCATGGTTCATATGCGTGCGAAGGAACATGAGCCCGCGCTGGAAATCGCGCGCCGCCTACGACAAAAGAATCCCAAGGACATTGGACGTCACGAGTTGGAGGCGGCCGTCCTGGGTGCCATGCTGCGCTGGGGGGATGCGGCGGACTTATTGCAGCAAGCCTATACGAACAAGCCGAACGCCGGGGTTCTCACAAAACTGTACGATGCGCTGGCGCAAGGGGGTAAAAAAGAACGCGCCCATTCGCTGGCGTCCGAGTGGATCGCCAAGAATCCCAAGGACATCGTGCTTCGCATGTTTCTGGCGGAGCGCGCGGCTGGCGATAAGGACTTTCAGGGGGCTATACGTTATTACAAGGAAGCCCTTGCCGTGCAACCCAAGAATGCACTGGTATTGAATAATCTTGCCTGGGCCGCGGACCAAGTCAAGGATCCGAGGGCGCTCCATTATGCCGAAGAGGCGAATACGCTTGCGCCGAATGTACCGGCCATCATGGATACCTTGGGCTGGATGCTCGTGCAACATGGCGAAAAGCTACGCGGGGTGGAGTTGCTGGAGAAAGCCAGCAAGGGTGCCCCGCAAGTGCTAGAGATCCGTTTCAACTTCGCGTGCGCGTTGATACAGGCAGGGCGCAAGGTTGAAGCTAAGAAAGAACTCGAATTCCTAGCCAGCATGGGCGGCAAGTTTCCCCAGAATGCGGAAGTCGGCAACTTGCTTAAACAACTTTGAAGCTCGGTGGTAACCCCGTTCAAGATCCCAAGGTCCGTGCTGGTGGTCATCCACACGCCGGATCTTCAAGTAGTACTTCTGGAGCGTTACGGCAAACCGGGGTACTGGCAATCGGTGACCGGATCGCAGCATGAGGGCGAGTCCCTCGAGGACACCGCCCGCCGCGAAACCGCCGAAGAGACAGGGTTGGACACGGGCGGGGGAATTTTCCTCGATTGGCGGCTTCGCAACGAGTACCAAATTTTCCCCGAGTGGCGCTGGCGTTATGCGCCCGGCGTGACCCGCAACACCGAGCACGTATTCAGTTGGCAGGTGGACGGCTTACGCGACATCGTTATCGCACCCAAGGAACACTCTGCCTATCTTTGGGCAGGCCACCAGGAGGCGGCCTCACGCTGCTTTTCCTGGAGCAATCGCGACGCCTTGCTTCTCCTGCCCAAGATGGTGCGGGTGCTCGCGAAAGGAGGATCGAAGTAGGGCATGTTACTCTCTGGCATGAGATGGCTCATGGCTCCCTGCGCGCTGGCGAACCTAGCGTGGTTGATGTGCTCGCAAGCATGCCTCGCGGCGGCCGTCGTCGTGAATACTCACCGGGAAGAGGAGGTTCTCGTGGTCGAGGCGCGTGCCGACTTGGGCGCGACGAACCAACAGGCTTGGGGTGTGCTTACCGATTACGCCCATCTCCATGAGTTTGTGCCGGACCTGGCCGAAAGCCGGGTGACCGAACGCACCGCGGACCGGGTTGTTGTCGAGCAAAAGGGACGCGCCGGCTTTCTTTTCTTCCGGTTTTCGATCAGCTTGCGAATGGAGATCGAGGAACGGCCGCCCCGTGAAATCTTGGCCAAGGCGGTATCTGGAAGCTTCAAGGAAATGACGGGCCGTTATGAATTGGAGCCCGCTGGAACCGGCGTCAAACTGCACTACACTGGGCGTTTCGTGCCGAACTTTGGTGTGCCCCGGTTCATCGGTAACGCGGCCTTGAAAAGGGCGGTTGAGCGGCAATTTGGCGCCATGGTGCAAGAGATCGAAAGACGCGCCGCGATCGGTGAAAACCCCGAAGCTGGTGCACCGTCCAAACAATGAACTTACAACGGGGTATGGATACCTTACACGTCCTCACTTACAACATTCACAAGGGTTATTCGCAGTTCAAGCGCCGCATGGCGATGCATGAACTGCGCACCCGCTTGCAGGAACTTTCCCCCGACCTGGTATTCCTTCAGGAGGTAGTGGGCTTTCACGAAGAATTCTCGGAGCGCCATGGTAACGGGCCCTCGCAGCCGCAGTATGAATTCCTCGCCGACAGTGTGTGGGAAGATTTTGCCTATGGACGCAATGCCATCGCCGACAGGGGGCATCATGGCAACGCCGTGCTGAGCAAGTTCCCCATCGCGCGTTGGGACAACGAGGACGTCTCCATGCACCATCTGGAAAATCGCGGACTTCTGCATTGTGAGATCGGTATCCCAGGATGGAAGAAACCGCTGCACGCCATCAACGTGCATCTTGGCTTACTCAAGCGGTGGCGCAGCCAGCAATTGCACGCCTTGGTGCAACGTATCGAACGGCTGGTGCCTCACGATGCACCCTTGATCGTAGCCGGAGATTTCAACGATTGGACGCGCCGGGCGAGTACCTATCTGCAACTTGCCCTGGATGCGCGCGAAGTGTTCGAGAGCACGGCGAGCGGCCCCGCGCGCAGCTACCCCGCCGCCATGCCTGTGTTGCAGCTCGATCGCATCTACGTGCGCGGATTCGATGTGCGCTTGGCTCATGTGCACCGCGGCAGGCCATGGGTCAAAATATCCGATCACGTCGCGCTCTCGGCGCTGCTGGCCCTTCAATAAGGCAAGTGCATGACCCGCTCGAGCGCGGGCAACCGTATCGAACTGTTCAAATCAGGGGCCGGATATTTCCCGGCACTAGCGTCGGCCATCGACTCGGCGCGCGCGGAGGTCCATCTACAAACCTACATCTACGAGGACGACAGTGCCGGACGCAAGGTCGCCGCCGCGCTCATACGCGCGGCTCAGCGCGGTGTCGCGGTGCGAGTTCTCCTGGACGGATTCGGCTCGAAGGCATTTCTGAGCAGCGCGACGGTTGCGGATTTGAGGCTGGCAGGCGCCCGGGTGCTGGTTTTTCGGCCTTGGCAGCGGCTCACCAAATTCCGCCCGCACCGGTTACGCCGGATGCACCGCAAACTCGCGGTGATCGATGGGCGCGTCGCCTTCGTGGGAGGCATCAATATCGTGGATGATTTCGAGAAACCGCGGGCCAATCATGGGCGGCTGGATTACGCCGTGTCGGTCGAAGGGCCCTTACTGGAGGAGATTCACGGTGCCGCTTGCTCCCTGTGGGGGAGGGTGAGTTGGAGTCACTTCAAGCGGCGCTGGCGCCCGGCGCGCCGGATAGAACCGGTGACCAATGCTTGCGGAGGCGTGCACGCGGCCCTCCTTTTGCGCGATAACCTCAAGCACCGCCGGGAGATCGAGAACGCCTATCTCGATGCCATTCAAGCGGCGAAGTCGGAAGTGTTCATCGCCAACGCCTATTTTTTCCCCAGCCGGAAGTTCCGCGAGGCCTTGGCGGCCGCGGTGGCGCGAGGCGTGCGCGTGGTTCTACTGCTACAAGGCAAGGTGGAATACTGGTTCCAGCACTACGCCGCGCGCGCGCTTTACGCGGATTTGCTTAGCGCCGGAATAGAAATCCACGAATATCATCTGAGCTATCTGCACGCAAAGGTGGCCGTGATCGACGCAGCGTGGCTGACGGTGGGTTCCTCCAACATCGAACCTCTGAGCCTGCTGTTGGCGAAGGAAGCCAATATCGTGGTGCGTGACAACGCCAGTGCCTTGGTGTTACGCGATAGCCTAATGGAGGAGATGAAGCGAGGTGCCCGGCAAGTGATCATGGAACAGTGGGAGACCTTGCCGATGCTTGAACGCATACTGTGTCGCGCCGCGTTACGTTTGGCGCGCTTGGCTCTGGCCTTTTCCGTGAGTGGAGCGCAGCGTGAATACGCGTAGCTAAATAACTAACGGTTCTCCGGTTGGGCGCTGGAAGAATCCGTCCCGCCTTCGGCGGCCTTGGTACCGATGCGAACGTGTGTTCCGGGATCGTAGGGCAGTGACATTTCCCCTTCGCGTCCCTTATACCGGTACACCACGTGATAACGCTTGACGGCAGCCACGTACCGGTCATGAGATTTACAGCGCTCCACGTTGCGAGTGACCGCTTCGCGGCGGGTCTGTGGTTCCGTGTAATAGTCTTGGTTGTCGATACGATCCCAGATGATCGCGCCGATCACCGCGCCCGCGGCCGTGGCGGCGCGATTGCCATGACCCCGGCCCGAGTTATGACCGATTATTCCCCCGGTGACACCGCCTATGATGGCACCAGTGCGGGAATGCGGCCGTGTGCCGCGGGGCTCGGTGTACTCGCGGTACTCCGTGACCGGTTCGGACCAGCATTCGCGCAGGGGTTCATTGACGAACTCCTTGATGGGGGTAACGGAGATAACCTCCGCCAGTCCGGCGGAATCCTCGGGCCATGCATTAAAGCTCGCTAATGCAAGCAGCGAAATCAAAGCGGCATTTCTAATCATGGTGGAAACCTCCTTGGAATCCTGGGGCAACTCGTGCAAGAACGGCTCCAGGGGCGCCGCGTTTACTGGCTCAGCAGCCATCCGTCTTCACGCCGCGCGGCGCCTGCCTTCTCCAACTGGCTAACCATCCATTGCGCCAGATCTCCTGGGGTGAAATGCAAGTACTTTGCGTTGAGTTCGGCGAAGCCGGGTACCCGCACCAGATATTCGGGTAGCGCCGCCAGTGGTAGACGGCCGCGATCCAACAGCGTAAACGCAAACATGGCTTTGATGGCGTGGCGTGCCAGGCGTTCTGGGTCCTGGGCGAAATACTCCACGCGCTTGAAGGCGCGATCAAGAGCCTCGGCCACATTGGAGAAAACCTTGCCGTGCCCCGGTAGCACGTGGCGAACGCTCAGATGCGCGATGGAATTCAGCGCCGCCCTGGCGGCCTCCAGGCATTCCGGCGGATCGGGCAGCACCAGTCCGAAGGATTGCTCCCACAGCGCATCGCCGGAGATGAGGAGCTCTTTCTCCTCGCAATAAAACATCAAGGCGCCCATGTCGTGGCCGGGGGCGGCAATGGCGCGCCACTCGAGTCCTCCACCGTGAAACCGGTCGCCGTCGTGCATCGCCGAGTCCAGGGCAAAGCGCTCCCCACGGTGATCGGCGTAATCCAGCCACAATCCCTTTCGGTCCCATTGCCGGACGATTTCGGCCTCTCCCCCAGGAACCGTGATCTCGCAGGCGTAAATGCTTTTCAGCGCCGCGTTGCCGCCCACGTGGTCGCAGTGACAATGAGTATTGATAATTCGGTGCAAGCGCCTCGCACCTAGGTTTTCTGGAAGTGCCAGCCGCCTCAGGGTTTTACCGGCCTGGCTGAAGAAACCCGTGTCAATGAGTATGTTTTGATCCGTGCCGAGCAACAGAACATGATTGGCGTTGAGCCAGTCGCGCTCTATAAAACGTACATGAGGCGGCAATGTGGCGCTGCTCACAAGCGGCAGGCTTCCAGCGCCTGCCAGTCGAATTCGATTCCGTGCCCTGGCCGGTCTGGCGCGATGGCGAAACCTTCGTGGATCTTCAGGGGTTGCGCGATATACCGGTCCAAGCCAAATCCATGGGCCTCTAGATAAGATCTATTGGGAGCGGCGGCCAACAGATGCACGGTGACGTCGTGAGCACCGTGGGAAGTCACTGGCAGATTGAAGCCTTCCGCGAGCCGTGCGATTTTCATGAATCCCGTGACGCCTCCGCACACGGTGACATCGGGTTCGGGAAAGGTGACCGCGCCGGCGCGAATCATCTGCGCGAATTCGTAGAGCGTGTGCAAATTCTCTCCGGTGGCGACGGGCACCCCGCCTTCGCGTACTACTCGTGCGTGACCTTCGACGTCGTCGGGAATGGTGGGCTCCTCCAACCAATAAATATCATGGGCTTGAAAGGCGCGCGCGGCACGAATGGCCTCGTCGGGAGACCAGCGCATATTGGCATCCACCATCAAGGGAAAATCCGCGCCCAGGTGCGAGCGCATGGCCTTCACCCGGGCGGCATCTTCGGATAATGAAGGACGCCCGACTTTCATCTTGATGGCGCGAAAGCCGCGCTTCAAGTTGTCATCCGTTTGTGCAAGTAGCTGGCCGAGCGTGAAATAAAGATCGATTCCTCCGGCGTAGCAGGGCACCTTCGCGTCATGCCCGCCGAGCAGCGTCCACAACGGCACCCCGAATTTTCGCGCTTTCAAATCCCACAGGGCGATGTCGATGGCGGCGATAGCCATCGAGGCCGCACCCCCGCGCCCGCCATAATGGGTGGCCCACCACATTTTCCGCCAAAGAAATTCGATCAGATCCGCGTTCTGGCCCGCCAGCCGGGAGGCGATATCGTGCTCGATGGTGGCGTGAATAGCGTGGCCATTGCAGCCCACGGTGACGGTGTATCCCACGCCTTCGGCACCGCTGGCGTCGCGGATGCGTGCGGTGACCAATTCGAAATGGGTCATGTCACCGTGCGTGCTGTCCGATAGGGTGACCGGCAATTCGATGCGATACAAATCCGTTTTGATGTCTAGAATGGAACTCACGATGGCACGTTATGGTTTGGTTGCGGGAGGAGCCGGCTTATTTGGATGCTGGAGCGGTTGCCGGCGGATTGACCGGAAGAGGAGAGGGTGTTTCCTCGATGAGTTTCACCCCCATCACGAAATGACGGGTGTCGCCAAAACAGCTCGAAGGCAGGCCAACATGTTCCTCGTAATGCAGCGCGGCGCGCTTGCCGATGATGGCGTTGATCTGGCCCGCGACTGCGTCGTCATGAACGGTAAAGAGAAACTTCTCGGGGATGGAGCCAGGTAGGGAAACCATGGCCATCTCACCCTCCCAGGTCTTGCATAACCATCCCTTCTTGGATAGTTTTTGTACCCAGCCCGCACGCTCGCCCTCGGAGTAGCTCCACTGAAGCATTATCCAAACGTAAGCGGCAAAAAGCAGTGCGACGGCGGCTAATACGCCATAAAGCAATAAGATGGTGCTCGCGCCTGCTTGACGGTTTCGCATGATCGGTTAGGGCCTGTAGTGTTGGACAAGGGACTTCATTATAGGCGGCGTGCCATGGCGTCTTTGCTCGCAATGCCGCGATGTCACGCGAAATGCCAGTCTTCATGACTTTGGCGATTGTTGGCGCCATTCCTTTAGGCCGCTGCGCCGGCATACGCGCCACCTGGCGGATAGAATCCAGCCTCACTTCCAATCGATCCCACTTCATGCGCCCTTCCGATAGCGGCCAGCCCCTTACAAGAAAGCGCAACGACTGGAAGACCATTCGCAGTCTGCTGCCGTATTTGGCGGAGTTCAAAGGCCGCGTGTTTCTTGCCCTCATCTGCCTGGTCGTGGCCAAGCTCGCGAACGTGTCGGTGCCTTTGTTGATGAAAGATATCGTGGATCACCTGAGCACCAGGGACGCTGTAGTGTTGCTCCCAGTCGCGCTGCTCGTGGGTTACGGCGTGCTGCGCATGAGTGCCTCGGCTCTAGGGGAATTGCGCGACGCTGTATTCGCGAAGGTCACCCAGCGCTCCATCCGCCGGGTGGCCATGAAAGTATTCGAACATCTGCACGCCTTGTCCTTGCGGTTTCATCTTGAGCGGCAAACCGGCGGGGTTTCGCGCGATATTGAGCGCGGAAGCCGGGGCATATCATTTCTGCTCAACTTCATGGTGTTCAATATTTTGCCGACCCTGGTGGAAATCGGCCTGGTGGCGGGCATCCTGATCGCGAAGTACGAATACCGCTTCGCGGTGGTCACCTTCACTACGCTGGCGGCATACGTGGTGTTTACGCTGCTGATCACCGAATGGCGCATGGAATTTCGCCGCGCCATGAACGAGAGCGACTCCAAGGCCAATACCAAGGCCATCGATAGCCTGCTCAATTACGAGACCGTGAAATATTTCGGCAACGAAGCGTTCGAGGCGAAACGCTACGACCGCGATCTGGAGACTTGGGAAACCGCGGCGGTGCGCAGCCAAACTTCCCTTGCGGCACTCAATGCCGGGCAGGCGTCCATCATCGCCTTGGGTGTCACCGCCCTCATGGCATTGGCCGCCAACGGGGTGGTTAATGGAACCATGACGCTGGGCGATCTGGTGCTTGTGAATGCTTTCATGATCCAACTCTACATGCCGCTGAACTTCCTGGGGTTCGTATACCGCGAGATTCGCCACGCCTTGGCCGACATGGAAAAGATGTTCCGTTTGCTGGACGAGAATCTGGACGTGAGCGACCGTCCCGGCGCGGAAGAGCTTGTGGCGGGTTCGGCCAGCGTGAGCTTCGAGTCGGTGAGTTTTGGATACGATAGCCGGCGGCAGATCTTGTTCGATGTGAGTTTCGGCATCCCGGCAGGGAAAAGCGTCGCCGTGGTGGGGCACAGCGGCTCTGGCAAGTCCACGCTTTCGCGGCTGCTGTTTCGTTTCTACGATGTGAACGCTGGGCGCATTGCCATCAACGGCAAGGATATTCGGGATGTCACGCAAAAGAGTTTGCGCGCAAGCCTCGGCATCGTTCCGCAAGACACGGTGCTCTTCAATGACTCGATTTTCTACAACATCGCCTATGGGAAACCCGAGGCAGGGAAAGATGAAGTGATCGCGGCGGCGCAGGCCGCGCATATCCACGAGTTCATTCAAAAACTGCCCGATGGCTATGACACCAATGTGGGCGAGCGCGGCCTTAAGCTTTCCGGCGGCGAGAAGCAGCGTGTGGCCATTGCACGCGCGATTCTCAAGGGACCCAATATTTACGTTTTCGACGAGGCAACCTCGGCGTTGGATTCAAAGTCCGAGCAAGCCATTCAAGAAGAGTTGCATCGCATCAAGCGCGAGCGCACCACCCTGGTGATCGCCCACCGCCTCTCCACGGTTGTGGATTGCGATCAAATCCTGGTCATGGACCAAGGCCGCATCATCGAACGGGGGAGTCACGATGAATTACTCGCGCAAAATGGGGTGTACGCGCAGATGTGGGCACTCCAGCAGCGCGAAGAGACGAAAGACGGCGAGGGCTCCGTGATCTTGAAATTTAGCGCGCTGGCAGGATCAAGCTGAGCGGGGTATTGCCGACAATCTTTAACCTAGAAGGCGAGCGGCCTGCGAAGGGGTGCCGAGATACCGGCGTTATTGCGCGCGCCAAGAAGTTTTGGGCGGTTTGTCGGGGGCTGGATACTTTTGCGCTGGTACAAGTGTTAATTCATTTAAGTTCGTTGCCTTACTACCTGATTTTTGGTACTTTCTGACCTAGGTTGTTAGACTTTAACTAGCCTCGTAATTGGCTCTAAACCGGTATGTGAGATGTATAAAGACCGTTTTTGTCAAGCGGCACAATAGTGGCTACAGGTGTTCGGCTCGTTAGAAGGATGAACTCGAGGAATATATGCCGAGGAAGTGTTTAGCGAAGAAGTTGTTCTGGGCTGCGGCTCTTTCGGCCGCCGTGCCCGCCCACGCAGATACATTTGATTCCATCATGGCGGTGGTCACACCCGTCGTCGATCCCGCCAAGACTCTCTTGGCACCTGAACCCACCCATCAGCCGCCCTCCATCCTCCCGCTAACGGGAGAATACAGGCCGGCAGCGTTCCAAGCCCACGATGGCGTTGCTATGGTGCGGCGCGGAAATTTGCGACTCGCTTCCTCTGCTGCCCTGGTCATCGATCAAGACAAGGGGCAATTACTGTACGCCAAGAATACCAACGCTATCCAGCCCATCGCGTCCATCACAAAGTTGATGACCGCCATGGTGGTATTGGATGCCGGTTTGCAACTCGACCAGGAAATCCGCATCGGGTATGAGGATGTGGATACCCTGAAGGGCACGCGCTCTCGCCTCCAAGTGGGCACCATCCTGCCCCGTAGGGAGTTGCTGAAGCTGGCCCTGATGGCGTCGGAGAATCGCGCCGCGGCGGCCCTCGGACGAGTCTACCCCGGTGGCCAGTTCGCGTTCGTGGAAGCCATGAATAGAAAGGCAGCCGCCCTCGGGATGCGCGACACCCAGTTTCTCGATGCATCCGGCCTGAATCCCGGTAATGTTTCCACCGCGCAAGATCTCGCCATACTGGTGAATTCTAGCTTTCAGTATCCGTTGATTCGCCACTTCACCACATCGGAGTCCACGGAAGTGGAAATGGAGTCCCGCAAGCGGCACCGCATGGTGGCGTTCCGTAATTCGAATAGTTTAGTGCGCGCAGGTAGCTGGGATATCGGATTGTCCAAGACCGGCTACATCTCCGAGGCGGGGCGTTGCCTAGTCATGCAGGCCACCATCGCGACCCGTCCCGTGATCATCGTGCTACTCGATTCCTGGGGCAAGATGACGCGTGTCGGCGATGCTAACCGTATCAAACGCTGGCTAGAAGGTGCGCCGGCCCGGGGATTCCGCAACCGAATCGGATAAGCCGGGCTTCCACCCACCAATCGCGGCGCAAGGCCGCGATTGATTTTGTCCTTTGCCTTCTGCTAGCCTGCGCTGTCGCCGAGTCTCCGTGAGGGGACGGTAGGCGATTATCCCCGCGTCCCCATGTTTGTTCCCGGAAGTGTGCTTTTGCCTGGAGCCGTTGGTAACAGTGGCGCTACAGCATGCAAGCACCTAATATTTTCCGAAAATGATATGAAAGTTGGACTCTTCGTTACCTGCCTCGCCGATCTGATGCGGCCAAGTATCGGGTTTGCCGCATTGAAGCTGCTGGAGCCGGCCGGGTATGAAGTTGTGGTGCCGCGCGCCCAGACTTGCTGTGGACAGCCGGGCTACAACTCTGGCGACCGGGCGAGCGCGCAAGCCATTGCGCGCAAAGTATTGCGGGAATTTCAGGGCTGCGAGTACATCGTGGTCCCCTCCGGTTCCTGCGGCGGAATGATCAAGGCGCACTACCCCGAGTTGCTGGGCGATTTTCCGGAATTGGCCAAGGACGTGGAGGATTTTGCCGGCCGCACTTATGAACTCACGGATTTTTTGCTGAACGTGGCGAAGATTGCCAATGTTCCGGGTAGCTTCAAAGGAACAGTTACCTACCACGACTCCTGCTCCGGCTTGCGTGAGTTGGGTGTGAAGAAACAACCGCGCGCCTTATTGGCGAAGATGCCCGGCGTGGCTCTCAAGGAGATGAGTACGCCAGAGCAATGTTGCGGTTTTGGGGGTACCTTCGCGGTGAAGTATGGTGCGATCTCCGCGCGCATTGCCGATCAAAAATGCGATGACGTATGCGCCACTGGAGCGGGTGCCCTTGTTCTGGGCGATCTGGGATGCATGCTCAACATCGAAGGCCGCCTGCGCCGGCGCGGGGACCAAAGTACCAAGGTGTGGCATATCGCCGAGGTACTGGCTGGGATGACGGACTGAGCATGCAAATCACTTCGCAAAACTTCAAAGCAGTTGCGGCCGCCAAATTGGGTGACGCGAATTTGCGAAAATCCATGGCTGGCTTGCGCGACAGGATGGTGGAGGGCCGTGCCAAGGCCGCTGCCGAGGTAGGAAATTTCGAGGAAATGCGAGAGGCGGGAAAGCGCGTGCGCGATCACGCGCTAGCGCATTTGGACCTGTACCTCGAGACCTTCGAGCGCAATGCCATTGCACAAGGCACGAAAGTGCACTGGGCGGAAAACTCGCGAGAGATGAACGAGTTGGTGCTGAATATCGCGCGGCAAACCAAGATCCGTAAAGTCATCAAATCGAAATCCATGCTGGGCGAGGAAAGCGGTCTCAACCGTTTCCTCATGGATGCCGGGATCGAGGTGCGAGAGACCGATCTGGGCGAGTACATCCTCGAGCAATCGGGAGACACGCCCTCCCACATCATCGCCCCCGCCGTGCATAAGACGCGCGAAGAAGTCTCCGATCTATTTCACGAGAAGCACAAGCTGCCGCGCAAGACCGATATCGCCGAAATGACGCGCGAGGCGCGCATGGTATTACGCCCGCACTTCCTGGACGCCGGAATGGGCATTACAGGCGCCAACTTTCTGGTGGCGGACACGGGCACGACGGTAATCGTGACCAACGAGGGCAATGGCCGCATGACCACCACCATGCCGCGAGTGCACGTGGCCATCGCGGGCATCGAAAAAGTGGTGCCCACGCTGGAAGACGTTAGCCTCTTGCTGAGATTGCTGACGCGCTCCGCGACCGCTCAGACCATCAGCAATTACCTGTCTTTCGCCACGGGGCCAAAACGCCAGGCTGACCCGGACGGTCCGGAGGAATTCCACATCGTCCTCGTGGACGCGGGGCGAAGCCGTGTACTGGGTTCCGAACTGCGCGAAGCGTTGCGCTGCATTCGTTGCGGGGCTTGCATGAATCACTGTCCCGTGTACCAAAACATCGGCGGACATCCCTATGGCTGGGTTTATCCTGGCCCCATCGGATCCGTGTTGACACCGGCCTATGCGGGACTGGAAAAGGCCATCGATCTGCCCAATGCCGCTACGCTGTGTAATCAGTGCGGCGTGGTGTGCCCGGTGAAAATCCCGTTGCCCGATCTCATGCGCAAACTGCGCGAGCAACAAGTGGAGAAAGGCTTGCGCCCGTGGCAGGAACGCTTGGGGCTCAAGCTGTGGACCTACGCCGCAATGCGCCCGCGTTTGTATGCGCTATTAACCCAATTCGCCGCGCGCCTAGGCAAGTGGATAGGCGGCGAGACCAAATTGCTGCACCGTCTGCCAGGCGGCGCATGGACACAGGACCGTGACCTCCCAGCCCCGCAAGGAAAAACCTTCCGCGAACTCTACGCCGGGCGTAAGCCGTGAGCGCTAGGGAAAACATTCTGCGTCGTGTACGTTCCGCGCTGGAAGTTTCCTCCGCTTCACAAGCTCGCCGTGCCCAGGACGTCCATGCCATGCTGTCGGGCCATGCACGCGCTCCCATGCCGCAAATGGATTGGGACTTGATAGAACGGTTCAAGGAACGCTGCATCGAATTGTCCAGCACCGTGGATGAGGCCGCTTCCCTGGACGAGGTTCCCCGCGCCGTGGCGAAGTATGTGCAATCCAATGCCCTTCCCCCGGCAGCGTGTTGTTGGCAAGCTTATGCGGGCTTGCCCTGGAAAGAATCTGGTCTTGATGCCGCATTTCGCCCCGCCAATGCGGATGACAAGACAGGTATCACCGGCTGCTATTGCGCCATCGCTGAAACCGGCACGTTGATGACGCTATCGGGCGAGGCATCACCGCTCACCAATAGTTTGCTGCCAGATACGCATGTGGCCATTGTTCCTCGGGCCCGCATCGTCCGTTCGATGGAAGATGCGTGGGACTTACTGCGCGGCGAGCACGGAAAAATGCCGAGGCAGGTGTCCTTCATATCGGGCCCCTCGCGAACCGCGGACATCGAGATGACCATGGTCCTGGGCATCCATGGGCCCTACCGCGTGCATATCATCCTGGTTTAAGTATCCACATCTTTACGAGCGTGGCTTGAAAGTATCCGTGGGGCGGCGGTCTTCGAGAATGTCCTTCATGCGCACTTCGATGGCGCCTTTGATCTTTTCATGAGTCAGGATGTAAAAGCGGTTGTCGCGCACGCCCTCGAATACCTTATCCGCGACTTGTTCCGCGGAGATGCGGCCCGATTGCACCGCGTGGCGCATCTGTTCCTCCCTGGCAATCTCGTCCGCGGATCTTTCCCTTGGCGGATTCTTTAGCCCCTCGGGGCGGTTGCGTTCGCTATCCGATATTCCGGTGGGTACGTAGGCTGGGCACAGCACCGAAACGCCGATATGCGGACCCGTCTTGCTCAGGTCTTGATAGAGGCATTCGCTGAGGGTCACCACGGCGTGCTTGGACACGCAGTAAATCGCCATGCCTGGCGGTGACAGGAGGCCGGCGACGGAGGCGGTATTCACGATATGGCAAGGCCCGGCTTGCTTGAGCATGCGCGGCACGAAGCTGCGCAGCCCATGGATCACGCCCCATACATTCACGCCCAGGCACCACTCCCAGTCGGCAACCGTACTCTCCCAGGCCAAGCCTCCGGGCGCCACTCCCGAGTTATTGCATAGGATGTGCGCGCCGCCGTAGGTGTCATAGGCGTGCAGCGCCAGCGCTTCGATATCCTGGGCTTTGGAGACATCGGTCTTGATACCGGTGGCCCTGGTGCCTTGAGCCACAAACTCCGCGATGGCCTTTTTAAGAGGCATCTCCTCGATATCCGCCAGCACGAGCTTCATTCCCTCGCGAGCGAAACGGCGCGCCATGGCGAGTCCGAGGCCGCTGGCGCCTCCGGTTATTACCGCGACTTTGTTTTTGAAGGTTTCCACGATGGAGTCCGGAAGGGTGAAGGGATACCAGATTCTAGCCCGCAAGAATGGTATTCTGCGGGCGCATTTTTCAACAGGAACCGAGCCAAGGATGCACGAGGAATTCACGGGAACGATGGCCGTGCAAGAGCGGCATCGCTTCGACATCGCCAAGCTTGAGCGCTACATGGAAAGCCATGTGGCTGGCTTTCAAGGCCCGCTAACGGCTGAGCAATTCAAAGGCGGTCAGTCCAACCCTACCTTTTTACTTCGCACTCCCAAGGAGTGCTATGTCTTGCGGCGTAAGCCGCCGGGAAAGTTACTTCCCTCCGCGCACGCCGTGGATCGCGAATACCGGGTGATCACCGCCTTGCAAGGTTCCGAAGTACCGGTCGCTAAGACCTATTGCCTGTGCGAGGACGATTCGGTCACCGGCACGGCGTTCTACATCATGAGTTACGTCGAGGGCCGCGTGATATGGGATGGCGCCATGCCTGGTGCCCAACCGGAAGAGCGGCGGGCCATCTATGACCAGATGAATCGCGTCATGGCGGCGCTGCACAAAGTGGATTACGAGAAGGTAGGCTTGGCGGGCTACGGGAAACCTGGCAATTACATCGAGCGCCAGATCGGCCGCTGGGTCAAGCAATACCGCGCTTCTGAAACCGAGCGCATTGAAGCCATGGAAAATTTGATGGAGTGGTTGCCCAAGAATATTCCGGCGGGCGAGGAAGTCTCCATCGTGCACGGTGACTACAGGGTGGACAACACCATCTTTCACCGCAACGAACCGCGCATGCTGGCAGTACTCGATTGGGAGCTCTCGACCCTCGGGCATCCCTTGGCGGATTTTGCCTATCACTGCATGTATTGGCGCTTGTTGCCCGGTGAGTTTCGCGGCATCGCCGGTCTCGATCACAAGGCCTTGGGCATTCCCACCGAGGAAGAATACGTGGAGGCCTATTGCTGCCGCACGGGCCGAAGCGCAATCCAGAATTGGGATTTCTACATGACCTACAACATGTTCCGCCTCGCGGCCATTCTGCAAGGCATCATGGGCCGTGTGATGGACGGTACCGCATCCAGCGCCCACGCGATCCAACAAGGCAAGCGCGCCCGGCCCATGGCCGAGGCGGGGTGGCGGCAGGTGGAGAAGATGCTGAAAAGCTGAAACGGCAATCCCCGGTGTCCTGCGTGACCATGGTGTTCCCTTCGTAAGCTTTGTACCAAGAGAGGTTGAGTTTCAGTGAAAGCCGTACTGTGTAAAGAACTAGGCCCACCCGAGAAGCTAGTAGTGGAAGAGGTCCCGTCGCTCAAACCAGCGAAGGGACAAGTGGTCATTGGAGTGAAGGCCGCGGGCGTGAATTTCCCCGACACGCTCATCATCCAGGGCAAGTACCAATTCAAACCGGACCTTCCCTTCTCGCCAGGCGGCGAGGTGGCGGGCGTGGTGAAGGAACTGGGCGAAGGCGTGAGCAATTGGAAGGCCGGTGATCGCGTGATCGCGACCACCACGTGGGGCGGGTTTGCGCAAGAGATGGTCGTGGACGCGGATCGCTTGATTGCCATGCTTGGTGCCATGGACTACGTTGCGGGTTCGGCCTTCGTGCTCACCTATGGCACTTCGTACCATGCGTTGGTGGACCGGGCGCAACTCAAAGCAGGCGAAACGATGTTGGTGCTCGGGGCCTCGGGCGGAGTGGGCCTCGCCGCCGTGCAAATCGGCAAAGCCTTGGGCGCGCGCGTTATCGCCGCCGCATCGAGTGCCGAGAAGCTCGCCGCATGCAAGCAAGCAGGCGCGGATGAGATCATCAATTACTCGACGGAGGATCTGCGCGCCCGCGTCAAGGTCATCACGGGTGGCCGCGGTACCGATGTGGTCTACGACCCCGTGGGCGGTACCTACTCGGAACTCGCGCTGCGCGACATGGCGTGGAACGGCCGCTTTCTCGTGGTGGGTTTCGCGGCTGGCGAAATTCCCAAGATCCCTCTCAATCTCGCGCTACTCAAGGGATGCTCCATCGTGGGCGTCTTCTGGGGCGCCTTTACCCGCACCGAACCGGAACGCAACCGCCTCAACAACCAGGAGTTGATGCGCATGTTCGAGGCTGGCAAGGTCAAGCCGCATATTCACGCGACCTATCCGTTGGAACAGGCCGCCCAGGCGCTCAACGATCTGGTGGGGAAAAAAGTGAGTGGTAAGGTTGTTCTGACTACTGAATAAGGACGAAATCATGATCACGCTATACGAACATCCGCTGTCCTCCTACGCCATGAAGGTGAAGATCGCGCTCATGGAGAAACGCATCGAATTCCAGCCCATCGTGCCCGACGGCATGATGACCGGGGCGGCTAATGCCGCCTTTGTGGAGGCGAGTCCGCGCGCGGAGATCCCGGCGTTGATCGATGGTGACACCGAGGTCTTCGACTCCACGATCATCATGGAATACCTGGAGGACAAATGGCCTAACCCGCCGTTGCTGCCGCGTTCGCCCGCGGACCGCGCGCGCGTGCGCATGATCGAAGATGTGATGGATTGCCTGTACGAACCCAATAACTGGGGGCTGGGCGAGGTGTTGCGCTTCAAGCGTGCCACGGGTGCGCAAGCGGACAAGATGGTGGCGTTCTCGCGCGAGAGCGTGACCAAGTTGCAAGGCTGGCTCGATCGCGAGTTGGGCAGCAGGCCTTGGTTCAATGGCGATACCTTCGGTTGGGGCGACGTGGCCTGCGCGCCTTACGTCGCGCGCTCCGCCGTATCGGGACATCCTCCGGCCGCGGGCTCTGCCTTGGCCGCCTGGTTGGAGCGTGTGAGCGCGCGCCCCAGCGTGGCGAAGGCGGTGGAGCAGATGAAGCAAGTGATCGCCAATTTTCCCGATGTTGCAACCATGCTGGCGGAAGGCAAGATCAAGCGTCAGTACCGCGACCATCGCTTGGAGTGGATGATCGCCGCCGGCGGGCTTTCAGTGGTGCAAGAGGGCATCGCCAAGGGCAGCATCCGCTTTAGCCGCCTGCCTGAATAACGCGAGATGTAGCCTGGCATGCACTTTCGCCTGAGCACGGAACAAAAACTCACACAAGAATCCGCTCGCGCGTTCGCGCGGAAAGAAATCGCTCCCATCGCCGCGCAGTGCGATCGCGAGGCGGAGTTTCCCGTGGCCGTTTACCGCAAGGCTCTGGAAGTGGGCTTGGTCAATCTCGCAATCCCGCAGCGCCACGGCGGCCTCGGGCTTGGTGCCTTCGAGCAGTGCTTGGTGAGCGAACAGTTTGCGTGGGGCTGCACGGGAATAGCGGGTGGAATCGGATTGAACGCCATCTTCGCCGATGTATTTCACGTGGCGGGTAACGAAGCGCAAAAGCGCGAGGCCTTCCACCGCTTGCTCAAGGGCGAGTTCGGCGCCTATGCACTCACGGAACCCAGTGCTGGTTCGGACGTGGCCGCCATCAAAACGCGCGCGGTGAAATCCGGCGGCGGCTACGTGCTGAACGGTGGCAAGGTGTGGATCTCCAACGCACCCTTGGCCAGCATGTTCGTAATATTCGCCAAGACCGATCCCGGGGCGGGTCATCGCGGAATCAGCGCATTCTTCGTCAATCGCGAGACTCCAGGCCTGCGGGTGGGCACGCCCTTGGGCAAGATGGGGCAAAAGGCGGGGCTTGCGGCCGAGGTATTTCTTGAGGACGTTCACGTGCCCGCTTCAGCGTTGCTGGAGGCAGAGGGTGCGGGGTTCATGATTGCCATGAAAGTCTTCGACCGTTCGCGCCCAGGCGTGGGCGCCCTTGCACTAGGCCTCACCCAGCGTTGCCTGGACGAGTCCGTGCAATACGCCAAAACCAGGCACACCATGGGCAAGCCCATCATCGAGCACCAAGCTATCGGGCACAAGCTGGCGGGCATGGCCATGGAGTTGGAAGCGGCAAAACTCTTGGTGTATCAAGCAGCGTGGTTGCTGGATGCGGGCGAGCGCAATACGCAGCAGGCGGCCTACGCCAAAACCTTTGCCGCCGACACCGGCATGCGAGCCGCGAGCGAGGCCGTGCAAATTTTCGGGGGCATGGGCTATAGCACCGAATACCCCGTGGAGAAACTCTTTCGTGATGCCAAGGTAATTCAAATCTACGAAGGCACCGCCGAGATCCAACGCAATATCATCGCTAGAGAATTGGCAAGAAATTAGCGCCACTTCTCCATAACATCGAGAGGAATCACTCATGCCAGAAGCCGTCATCATCGATGCAGTGCGCACGCCCTTCGCGCGCCGGGGCGGGGCATTGCGCGAAATACGTCCAGATAGCCTATTGGCGCACGCACTCAAGGGTTTGGTACGCCGGGCCGGAATCGATCCCGGAAAGATCGAAGACGTGGTGGATGGCACCGTGACCCTTTGTGGCGAGCAGGGCGCCAATCCGGCGCGCCTTGGGGTGTTGCTCGCCGGCTTTCCCACCCACGTCGCGGGCGTGTCGCTCAACCGCATGTGCGGATCGAGCCAGCAAGCGGTGCACTTCGCCGCACAGGCGGTGGCCGCGGGGGACATGAACTACGCTATTGGTTCCGGCGTTGAGAGCATGACCCGGGCGCCGATGTTTCTCGACATCACCATGGGGCGCGAAGGCGCGGCGGGTTTCGAGGGTTTGAACCCGGAGCTTTTCAAGCATCATGACTTGATTCACCAGGGCGAGAGCGCCGAGCGCGTGGCGGATAAGTGGGGCATCACGCGCCGCGACGTGGACGAGTATTCCAAGGAGAGCCACCGCCGCGCCTACCGGGCGCAACTGGCGGGGTGGAACAAGGAGATCATTCCCGTTGAAGGGGTGAATCCCGAGGCCATGCCTATTACGCTCGCCCACGACGATGGGGTAAGGGGCGTGCTCGACGAGCAAAAAATGGCAAATCTGAAACCGGCTTTCCGCCCGGAGGGCGCGGGGGTCGTGACGGCCGCCAACTCCAGCCAAATTTCCGATGGCGCCTCCGCGGTGCTGGTGGCCAACGAAGCCGTGGCGAAGGCCGATGGCTTCAAGCCACGAGCAAAATTTCGCGCGCGCGTGGTCACCGGATCGGATCCTACATTACAGCTCACAGGCGTCATACCCGCCACCGAGATCGCGCTCAAGCGAGCAGGGCTCACCATCCGGGATATGGATTGGATCGAGATCAACGAGGCCTTTGCCACCGTGGTGCTTAGTTGGGCCAAGGAACTCAAGCCAGATATGGACAAGGTCAACCCCTGGGGTGGAGCTATCGCCCACGGCCATCCACTTGGGGCGACGGGTGCGGGATTGCTGTCAAAAATGCTTTCAGGTCTGGACGCCGTGGACGGAAAGTTCGGCCTGCAGGTCATGTGCATCGGTCACGGGCAAGCCACCGCCACAATCATTGAACGTTTGTAGACGGGGCGCGCGGGCGCGCGTACAACACGGGGACTCACAGAAAAATGTCCGGAGACCTTCCGTGTTTCGCACTATTCGAATTTCCATTCTGCTGGTTATCCTGGCTTACGTATCCATCGGTTCCTGGGTGACGCGGGCGCGCAGCACCGCGTGGGAAGAACCCCTCGACGTTGTGATCTACCCCATTAACGCCGACCGCAGCGATCGCGCCGCCGCCTATATACGCAGCCTCAACAGGGAAACCTTCGCCCCCATTGAGCAGTTTCTCAAGCGCGAGGCGCGCAGATATGGCGTGAATGTGGAGGCCCCCGTCACCATGCACGTCGCAAGGGAAGTCGGCGCCATCCATCCACCCGCCCCGCGTAGCGGAAATCCGCTGGATGCGATCTATTGGAGCCTCCAATTCCGTCTATGGGCTTGGATGCACGACGATATTGAAGGGGTAACGCCCCATGTGCGCCTGTTCGTGCAGTTCTACGATCCCTACGGCGAAGAAATAGCGGGTCATTCCGTGGGCCTTCAGAATGGCTTGATCGGTCTAGTGCAGGCGATGGCAAGCGACGAGGACACTGCCCTCAATAACATGGTCATCGCCCATGAGATGCTGCACACTGTCGGTGCTTCCGACAAGTACGATCCGGAATCCAATCACCCTTACTTCCCCGACGGTTATGCGGAACCGAAAATGGTGCCTCTCTTGCCGCAAAAATTGGCGTAAATCATGGGCGGCCGCATTCCAATGACGGATCGCGCCGCGCTGGTCGCGGAGAACTTGGACATCGTGCTCGTGGGCGAGAAGACGGCGCGCGAGATCAACTGGCTGCGTAATTAGCCAGCGGTTCTTACCTGGCCCTTGAAATTGTGGCGCCGGGCCTGCAAACTCTGAAAGATCGAACTCTCGCGATCATATTCCGATGCCAAACGACCATCCCAAAGGCCTGCGCCGCAACCTCACCCACTACGGCGACCGCGATTTCGCCCTGTACCTGCGCCGCTCCTTCGCGCGCTCCATGGGCTACTCCTTGGATCTGCTGGACCGGCCCGTCGTAGGCATTACCCAAACCGCCAGCGATTTCAACAACTGCCACCGTAACGTTCCGGAGTTGATTCAAGCCGTCAAGCGTGGCGTTCTGAAATCGGGGGGGCTGCCCCTGGAGTTTCCGACGGTTTCCTTGGGGGAGATATTCCTCAGCCCCACGAGCCTCATGTTCCGCAATCTGATGTCCATGGACGTGGAGGAAATGATTCGCGCGCAACCCATGGACAGCGTGGTGCTGGTGGGCGGTTGCGACAAAACGGTTCCGGCGCTGCTCATGGGTGCCGCCTCCGCCGACGTGCCCGCCGTGCAACTGGTCACCGGCCCCATGCTGGCGTTGCCCTATCGCGGCGAGCGCTTGGGCGCTTGCACCGATTGCCGGAGATTCTGGGCCAAGTACCGCGCCGGCGAGGTCGGTGAGGCAGGCATCCACGACATCGAAGGCAATCTCGCCACCACCGCCGGCACCTGCGCGGTCATGGGTACCGCAAGCACCATGGCTTGCATCGCGGAGACGTTGGGCATGACCTTGCCTGATACGGCTGCTATTCCCGCGGTACACGCGGATCGCATGCGCGCTGCGGAAGCGAGCGGTGAACTCGCGGTAAAGCTGGGCAACGGCGGATTGAAACCCAGCCAAATCATCACCGAGAAATCCGTCGAAAACGCCATGCGAATTTTGCTCGCCATCGGCGGCTCCACCAACGCCATCATCCACTTGACGGCCATCGCGGGCCGCGCGGGCGTCAAGATCTCCTTGCATCGATTGAACCAACTCTCGGACGAAACGCCGGTGTTGGTGGATTTGAAACCCACCGGCCAGCACTACATGCAAGATCTGCATTCGGCCGGGGGATTGAAAACCGTGCTGTGGGAATTGCGCGATATGCTGCACCTGGATTGCCTGACAGTCACCGGCCAAACCCTGGGAGACAGACTTCGCGCGGCCCCTACCTACGTTGACCGCAACGTGGTGCGCCCGCGCACGGATCCTTACCAAAGCATGGGCGGATTGGTAGCCTTCTTCGGCAGTTTGGCACCCATGGGCGCCATCCTGAAACGCTCCGCGGCGGATGCATCCTTGTTCGAACGCGAAGGCCGCGCCGTGGTATTCGAATCCCTGGAAGACTTGGCGCTGTGCATCGACGACCCCGCCCTCGACGTCACCAAGGAAGATTTCCTGGTCCTGAAAAACGCTGGCCCATGCAGCCCCAGCGCCATGCCCGAGGCAGGTTACATTCCCATCCCCAAAAAGCTCGCGCAAGCCGGCGTGAAAGACATGGTTCGCATTTCCGATGCGCGTATGAGCGGCACCGCCTTCGGCACCGTTGTACTCCACGTCACGCCGGACGCGGCCAGTGGTGGTCCCTTAGCCTTCGTGCAGTCCGGCGACCGCATTCGTTTAAGCATCAAGGACCGTAAGCTCGACCTCCTCGTGCCGGAGGACATCCTCGCGCGGCGGCGGCTGGGTTTCAAACAACGCGTCATTCCAACCCGGGGTTATGCAAGGCTCTATGCGCAGCAGATCACGCAGGCGGATAAAGGATGTGATTTTGAGTTTTTGCGCGGAGAACCGGGGGAGGAGGGGGCTTAGATCGCAACTACTTCACCGCCGCGTGCTTGAGCGGGTCCTTCACTTCGCGACGCCGCCCGAATTCCATTAAATCGATCTCCTGCTCATCGAACGCATCTTCGAATGCACGCCAGCCGTTATTTTTGATGAACTCTACTTCGTTTGCGGTTATGGGAATTACCTGCATGAAACGCACAGGGGGTTTCAGGTCATCGCATACTTCGAACTCGGAAGGCAAATAACCTGGGAAGCTCAAATAGGCGTACTCGAAACGTGGATCGCCTCCAATGATGATGGGACTCCCGCAAGGATAGATGCAGTGCACGCCGGGTACCGAATGGGACTCGAGGACCATCTCTCCTAGCATCACTAATAGGACAGCAAGAATTTTGGAGTCAAAGGACGCATTCGCGCAAATGACGAATTCCATCCGGATTCTTTCATCTCGCCCAGAGATTTCAAGTAAATGAGTGGACAAGCCAAAAGTAACCAGGGATTGGTCAGCGGGCTCGGGCTTTCCAGGAAAGCGCAACACGAAAAACTCGCGCGCTGTGCCAGATCCAAGAACCAACTTTTGATCTATCGGGCCCAAATACCGTTCTATGTACTGCATCAGAACTTCGCCAACTCGACTCGAAGGGATTCCAGATTCTTCAATCATATTCAGCTTTAGCTGACAGAGGGGACTATCAGATTATCATTTACTGGCTGGCAGTAGGTCTGTACGGGGTAAGGTACGGGGTCAGGAATGTATAACTGTATAGCGACTCACCTTCGGAACGATGTCTGCTCTCTTTTGTCATGGTAATCATGTAAGGCGCGGTATCTCCCGGCGGAACCAGAAGTCCCTGGGAATTCTGAAACACGGCACTCGCGGCCGAGATCAGAAAATTTCGGTGTAAGCTAACGCGATGCTGTTGTCCGGAGCGAATCGAATGGTCGTTAGGTATTTTGTGGCGGCGTGGTTTTGCTTAGAAGGCCTTACAGTCGGAAGGGTCAGGTCTATATTTTATAGCATGCCATGCGGTAACTCCCGCTTCACCTCACGGTCGCGGCGGATTCTCCCCCCAATACATCGGTGCGCTGGTTTTTCTAGCGCTCATCAGGTCTTCCAGATATTTCGAAGGGGTCATCTCCCAGGCAAACTCCATCAAGCGTTTGGTGAGTTCCTTGACCTTCTCCGGATTGGCTTCGGCTTGGTCGTTTTCTTCCGAGGGGTCGCCGTGCAGGTAGTAGAGTTCCGTGCGGTTGGGGAAGGTGCCGTGGACGATCAACTTCCATAGTCCCGCGACGATGCCGCCGCGAAAATCCTCCATGTTCAGCAGGATCTCCTTGCGCGGGCTGGGGGCGTTCTCCGCGATAACGGGCCACACGTCTTGGCCATCGATGGATTTCTTCTGCTCCAAGGAAACGCCCGCGATCTTGAGCAAGGTGGGATAGAGGTCGGTGGCGTGTACCGGTTCGATGGTGGAGCCGGCATTCACGCGCTTAGGCCAGAAGACGATGGCGCCCACGCGCACGGCGCCTTCGTAGTAAGTACCGCGGCCTTGCTTGAAATGGCTGTTGTTGGAAACATCGAAGCGGGGGTCACCGTCGCCCGCGGGAAATTTCAGTTTCAGCGCGCCTCCGCAATTGGGATGAAACACGACGAGCGTGTTGGCAAACATGCCGCGTGCGTCCAGGGCATTCATCACTTTTCCGATCTGTTCGTCCACGGCAGTGATCATGGCGGAGTACGCCCGCAACGGTTCTTCGGCAATGGCTTGGTAGCGATCCAGATATTCCCTTGGCGCTTGGTAGGGGGCCTGTGGCGCGGAGAAGGAAAGATGCATGAATAGCGGCATCCTGGGGTCGTGCTTGCCGATGAAGTTAATGGCTTCCTTACCGAGCAAGCTGGTGGCGTAACCTGGCTCCTTGATAGGTTTGCCGTTGCGGCGCCAATCGGGGGTGCCGTCACGGGCGGTTTTCTTGAAGTAGTCCGCCTCGCCCATCAAACTGCCGTAGTGGAAGTCGAAGCCGCGCTCGGTGGGCCAGTACTCGGGTTTTGCGTGGCCCAGATGCCACTTGCCGATGAGCGCCGTGCGGTAGCCCGCATCCTTGAGGGCTCGCGGCAGAATGCGCTCGTCGCCGGGCAGTCCGTAGGTGCTGAAGGGTTGCGGAGACAAGGTCTGAAAACCGTAGCGCATGGGATAACGGCCGGTCATGGCCGCCGCGCGTGTTTGTCCAGAAAAGGGCTGGACATAGAATTTTTCCAGCCGGAAGCCGTGTTGCGCCAGAGTATCGATGTTGGGCGTTTGTATGCTGCCCCCGTGATAGCCAACATCCTTCCACCCTAGATCGTCCATGGTGATGTAGAGAATGTGCGGCTTGTCTTGAGCTTGCGCGCCATGGCCCGGCGCAAGTAGGGTGCTCAAGACGAGGCACAACGCGATTCGAAACGGCATGATCTCTCCGGCGTGTATATTTGGCACGGATGTTACCTGCATTGAACAGGCTGGCTGCGGTCGTTGGAAATCCATGAGGGTGCAATGAGACTTTTGTTCGCGGGATTGGGATGGTTGTTTGCCGGTGCGGCCAGTGCGGCACCGCTGGCGGCCGAGGGTAGATTCGAAATTGTCTATTGTTATGGCGGCGACGTGAAGGTGATCGAGCACTCCAAGGATGTGATGGGAGGCGCGGTTTCCAGCAGCGGCCCGGTGCGCAGCATGACGCAAGGGGGCGTGCTCGACCGCTCCGCGTCTTCGTGCCACAGCGCCTTCACCGTGGTGCAAGGCAAGCTCAACGAGTACGGTTACTGCGAAGTGGTGGATACGGACGGCGACCGCATGTTCTTCGCCTTCACCTCCGATTCACAAGGTGGCAAGTGGACGGGATATCCGGGAACGGGTAAGTATCAAAGCTATCTCTGGCAAGCCGACTGGGAGCGCATGGGGCCTTTTCCGAGCGTGGTGCCTGGCACCGTGCAGGGCTGCAACCGGTCTTGGGGAACCTACAAGCTGTTTAAAGCCACTGAATTTCAGGCGAAGTAGGCTAGCGCCGTCTTCCGTTCATGGTTCGACTAGCTCACCACGAACGGAAGACTTCTCCGGCTTTTCCTTAGGCTCGCACTGCTAGAATCCAACGATGTCAGAAGCCGTCTTGAAGAATGTACTTGCCCGTATCGAACGCCGTCTGCGCCTCATGCGCTACTTGCGTGGCGCGGTGCTCGTCCTATGCGGGGTACTTTTCGCGGGTGTGCTCACGCGCGGCCTAGCACTGGCGGGCAAGGAAAATCCCGCCCTTTGGGCAATTGTCGTGTTGGTTGGAATTTTGGGCCTGTGCCTATTCGCCGGTTTGCTGCTGAGGGATTTGGTCCAAGGCCGCGATACGCTTGGCCGCGCGGCGGCGGTAGCGGACCAGCGTGCGAATCTCAAGGACGAAATCTCGAGCGCCTATTGGTTCATGGGGATCATCGAACCAGGGCCCGCGACGTCGTTGTCCGGCTGGATTTCTCACCATGTCGAGAAAGCCACCCGCACGGCGATGAAGCTCGATCCCGCCCATGTAGTTCCGCTTTCCTTGCCGCGCAGTGCTTGGGCCGCTGGTGGATTGGCGGTGTTGTTTGCCGCGTTATCCGTGGCCGGCCCGTTGGCACCGGCGCCATGGCAATCGTCCGTGAACCCGGCATCGAGCGCGGCTGATGCGGAAAAAGCAAAAGCCATTCGCGCGTTGCTAGCCAAGGCGGGCGAGGGCGAGGCCGCGCAAAAGCTCGAACAAGCGCTCGCCGCCCTGGAACGCAAGAACGCCACGGAAGAGGAAAAGCGCAAAGCCTTGGCGGACGCCAAGGAAGCGGTGGATAAGAACAACATGGAAATGAGTTCCATGCGCGAGGGGCTCATGCAGTTGGCCGAACGCCTGCGCAACACGAAGGAAAAGTCCAGTACGAGCTGGGATAACTCCGAGCGGGCCGATCGCGCCAAGGAGATGCTCGATCGCATGCTGGGCCAACGCGCCCTCCAGCCGCATTCCGGGGAACTGGATGCGGAGTCGGCCGCGCGCGAAAAGGAACTGGAAAAACTCCTGGACCAGGCTAGCAAGGCCACAGGCACGGGGGAGGGCCAGCATTTCGAAAGCGCCGCGCCCAAGACAGTGGTGGACAGGCTGGAGCAAATTGCCAAGCAACTCGATGCCCAGTCCGCCGGTAATGAGGCCATCCGGCAATTGACCCAGATGCAGCAGTTGCAAGTGGCGCAAACTTCCATTCAGTCCGCTGGGCGCTACTCCTCCGCCCAAACGCAGAATCCGCCTACGGGCACGCCTTCTCCTGATAGCGGCGACACGGCGATGAGCGGTGGCATCATGTTTCGCACGGCGGCCGTGGCCAAGGGCGACAAGCCCTCCGTCACGCAAGAAGGGAGCAAGTCCGGAGCGGCGGCAGGCGAATCGCAAGCCGGCCCCGTCATCGGTAACAAGGAAACGCCGCTGGCGGTGAAGCTCAAGAAAGAGGGCATACGCAAGGAAGGCGAAGACGGCGAGACGGGCGCGGAAGGCTGGTATTACGCCGAGAGCCGCGCACAAGCCTCGCAAGTCGCGCTACAAAATGTGCGCGCCAATACACGGTACACCCAGTCGCAAGCCATGGATCCCGAGCACATCTCCGTGAAGCACCGCCAGGTGGTCAAGGATTATTTTTTGAATTTGCATGCCAACGAGGCCAAACCGCAATGATCAGCGTAAGTGAAGTAGAAAAACAGATGGACCTGTTCCGCGCGAATTTTCGTACCGTGTGCGATGAAATTTCGCGCATCATCGTGGGCAACGAAGACAACATCGTGGGCATCATGACTTGCCTGCTGGCGCGGGGCCACGTGTTGCTCGAAGGTATTCCAGGCATCGGAAAAACCAAGCTCGTGCAGACCTTGGCGGACGTGTTGCACCTTAAATTCTCCAGGATTCAGTTCACGCCGGATTTAATGCCCAGCGACATCATCGGGACCAACATGGTGCACGAGACCGATACCGGAAAGAAGATCATGGAGTTTCAGCGCGGGCCGGTGTTCGCCAATCTCGTGCTCGCGGACGAAATCAACCGCGCCACACCCAAGACCCAATCGGCGCTACTGGAAGCGATGCAGGAAAACAGCGTCTCCGCCGCCGGGCAGACCTATCCGCTGGAGCAGCCCTTCTTCGTGCTCGCCACCATGAACCCATTGGAGATGGAAGGCACCTACCCGCTGCCCGAAGCGCAGTTGGACCGCTTCTTCTTCAAGCTCAAACTCGGTTTCCCTTCCGTGGATGGCTTGCATCAGATCGTCGATCGCACTACCCAGCAGCAAGAACCGGTGGTGGAGCGGGTGATGGAGCGCGGGCAAATCCTGGAGATGCGCGAAACCGCGCGTTCCGTGCCCATCGCCAAGCCCGTGCAGGATTACGCCATTCGCTTGACCCTGGGTACGCATCCGGAACACGACGCGGCGCCGGACATGACCAAGCGCTACGTGCGTTTCGGCTCCAGCCCGCGCGGCACCCAAGCCTTGATACTCGGCGCCAAGGTGCATGCGTTATTGGAAGGCCGCGCGCATGTGGCCTGCGACGATATTCGCGCGGTTACCCTATCCGCGTTGCGCCATCGCATCCTTCTGAATTTCGAAGCCGAAGCCGAGCGCATCAGCACTGACAACCTCCTCGAACACATCTTGGATAAAACGCCGCTGCCAAAGGAGTAAAACCGTAAGCGGTTAAATAAACGGCTCGACAAGGAAGTCTCGTGGCAGCGCTCGCTCCCGCCAATCTCAAGCCTCTTTTCGACGAAGCCTTCTTGCGCAGACTAGAAACGCTGAGCCTGCTCACGCGCCAGCGCGCGCAAGGACATTTGCGCGGCCAACACCGCTCGAAGCGCACCGGCGCGGGCATGGTGTTCAGCGACTTTCGGCCCTACAGCCCTGGGGACGACACGCGCTACATCGATTGGGGAATATACATGCGGCTCGACCGCTTGTTGTTGCGCCTGTTCGAGGAAGAGGCCGACTTGCCTATCTACATCTTCGTGGACACCAGCAAGTCCATGGACTTCGGCGCGCCCGCCAAATTCGATTACGCGAGAAAACTCGCCGCGGCCCTTGCCCACATCAGCTTGCTCAACCACGACCGCGTGAGTGTCGTGGCCTACGCCCAAGGCATCGTGGATGCATTGCCCGCACGGCGCGGGAAGAACCAGACTTGGCGAGTGTTCAAATTTTTGGAGGCCCTGGCGCCCGCCGGGCGGACCAGCTTGGACGCGGCCATACGGAATTACTTTGGCTCTTCGCGCGCACGCGGATTCGTGGTGCTCATCTCGGATTTTCTCGACGCCGGAGGCCTGGAGGAGCCCTTCGCCATCCTGCGGCGTTACCGGCATGACGTGGCGGTGCTGCAAGTCACCGAACCCAACGAAGAGTCCCCGCAGCTGCCCGAGGAAGTGACGTTGGTGGACGCGGAAAGCGAAGTGGCCACGGAGGTTCACGTGACCCCGGGTTTGCTGGAGGCCTACCGCAAAGCCTTCCTGGAACACTGCGAGGGGATCGAAGCTTTCTGCCGCAAGTACGGGTGGAGTTACGCGCAAGCCTCCACCGCTGTCAGTTTCGACGACTTGATGCTGAAGTTCTTCCGCGAGCACGGAGTGTTGCGTTGAACCACGAAAATGCAAGGCGGCCACAGAGGCACAGAGACACAGAGAAAAACTTTTCATCTGCTAACCCATGTTCTCGGCAGCGAGATATACGCGCTCGCAACCACAAACTAAGAAAGCCTTTGCCTTTCTCCGTGTCTTTGTGCCTCCGTGGTGAGGTCTTAGGTTGAACTTCCTAGCCGCAAGTTCGAGCACCGCCTTGGCGCTGCTCGCGGGTGTGGCGTTGGCCGTGCTGGGCCTTTACCTGCTGCGGCCTTCGGCGCGCCGAATCGGTATTTCCTCCAACGTGATATGGAGTCGCGTGCTGAAGGCCCGCAAGCGCGATGCGGACCGTTTGCGTTGGTGGATTTCCTTGGCGGTGGCGGCGCTCATCGCGCTCGCCGTTGCGCTGGCTTTTACCCAGCCGGAATGGCGGCTCGTGAGTGGAGGTGCCAAGCGCTTGCTTGTCGTCGTGGATAACTCCGTATCGCTTGCCACGCGCACCCAGGATGGCAAGACGCGCTGGGATCATGCGGTGAAGTATGCTCGCGGCGCCATCGAGCGCGCCGGGGCCGGTAGCCAGTTCATGGTGCTCGATACGTTGCGCCAATCCGGCAGTCCCGCATGGGAGAAGCTTGCCGAGGCACTCATCCGCTTGGACAAGCTGCGACCCGCCGTGGGGACGGCGAGATTTCCCATGGCCCCTGCATCCCCCGCGGACGGACGTACCTTGGATACATTGTTCATTGGCGATGGTGTAAGCGCCATCCAGGTACCGAAGGGTTACCGTGTGCATTCGGTTTTTGAGAGTGCCAAGAACTTGGGCATTACGGCCTTCGAAGTGCGCGCACAACCCGCCGGTGCGCGCAAGCATGCCGCTTATCTGGAAGTGTTCAACGCATCCGCGGGCACGGAGCAAGCGGAACTCACCATCACCGGCGCCCATGGCCGTCTCATCCGCCAGCATGTGGCGATTCCTGGCAACAGCACAGCTTCCGCCGTGATCGATGTATCGGCTTTTCCGCCTGGGGCCGTGCGGGCTTCCATGCTCTCGGCATCCGATGCGTACGATGCGGACAACACCGCTTTTTCCTTCGTGCCCGCCAAGAGCGTGATACGAGTTGCGCTTGTCACGCGGGGTAACGCCGTCCTGGAACGCGCATTACGTTTGCAACCGCGCCTGCAACTCACGCTGATGTCTTCGCCCAAGTTGAAGGAAGAGGATGGTTTCGACGCGGTGGTTCTGGATCGCATGGCGCCGGCACTGCCGCTGCCCTTTCCAGCATTGATGATTCGCCCGGAGCGCCCCGCCGGATTGCCTGCGAGCGCGGGAGAGCTGCATGAAGCCACCATCAACATCTGGGACGAGCACCATCCGGTGATGGAGCATCTGAGCTTGCGCGACGTAGTGGTGGAGCGCGCCATGAAATGGCAGGTGGCGGATCTCACCAAGGCGCGTGCCGTCGTGCTGGCAAGCGATGCAGCCAAGGGCCCGCTTATCGTTGCGAGCGCGGGAGACCCGCGTTGGGTCGCCACTACCTTCGATCTCTCGAATTCGAACTTGCCTTTGCAAGCGGGATTTCCGGTGTTGCTGGCGAACACTCTGCAATGGCTCACGGGAGAGCCCCAGGCACTGGTTCGCTCGCCCGGCTTGGTGGAAGTTCCCGCACCTGGGGGCCGGGTATTGGGATTGGATGGAAAAGAAATTCCCGTTCGCGCCATGGCGAACGGCATCGCCTTCGAATCGCCGGGCGCCGGGTTTTATACGGTGGTGACGGCCGATCGCGTGCTGCGCGTTGCCGTCAATGCATTCAGCGGCGAGATGATCTCGGTTAACCGGTCGCATTTCGCGCCGCATACGGAGGACTCCCAACAGCCGGCGCCGCGAACCCGTGCCGAACCTTGGGTGCTACTGCTTTTCGTTGCGCTGGCGTTGCTCAGCGCCGAGTGGATGACCTATCACCGAAGGATTACTGTCTAGCTAATGACGGTACGCTTCGAAGCCGCGTGGGCGGCCGTATTTCTGATTCTGTTGCCGGCGCTGTGGTACACAAGCGCTCGCAGCCGGACCAACCTGAGTGCCAAGCACCGCTACGTAGCCGCCTGGCTACGCAGCCTCGCGGTGACAGCGGTGGTCATCGCGCTGGCACAACCCGTGTGGGTAGCCACGACGCGCGAGGTGTCCGTCGTCTACGCCTTGGATGTTTCGCGCAGCATCGCCCTTGACTTCGTGGGTACAGCGTTAAATTGGATGCAGTCCGCCTCGGGCCGGGCGGCGACCGCGCGCTACGTGGCCTTCGCCGGCAGGCCAAAACTGCTAGGCAACCTCGATGCCCTACGCGATGTGGGCGTTACGGACGAGCGCGACGCGGACGATTTGATTTATCAGGGCGCGACCAATATCGAGTTGGCGTTGCAGGAATCGTTGCTGGGTTTTGACGCCCGCCAGCTAAAGCGCCTGGTATTGCTCAGTGACGGCAACCAAACCGGCGGCGACGTTTGGAGTGCGGTACCACGCTTGAAAGAGGCCGGTGTGCGCGTCTTCACCATTCCGGCGAAACCGCGGGCTCGCAAAGACGTGTGGGTGGAATCCTTGCAGGCGCCCGATACCTTGCGCCGCGACGAACCCGGCAGCGTGAGCGTGCGCGTAGTGGCGCAACAGCCCACCGGTGCTCTTGTGTCCATAGAGGCCGGCAATGTAATTCTTGCTTCCCGGGCAGTTGCCTTGCGTGTGGGAATCAATAGCGTGAATATGCCTGTGCGCCTTGGCCGCTCCGGCAGCGTGTCATTGACGGCCTCGGTAAAAGCCCAGGACGATGAGATCGCCGCGAACAACCGCGCACAACAAAGCGTGTGGGTGGGGCCGCGCGCCAAGATTCTTTACGTGGAAGGCCAGCCCAATGCCAGCCAGTATTTGCGCGATGCTCTCGTGAACCAAGGCATTGAAGTGGATACGCGGGCCGCGGAAGATCTGCCTGCGGACGTGGCGAGCCTGGACCGCTACGATGCGGTAATGCTGTCCGACATCCCCATTGCGCATTTGAGCGAAGAGAAAATGTCGGCGGTGAATACTTACGTGCGAGAACGCGGCGGCGGTCTCTTGTTCGCCGCGGGTGAATCCACCTACGGCGAGAAGGGCTTCGCGGGCACGCCGCTGGAACGCGCGCTGCCGGTGGATTTCAAGGCACAGGAAAAGCGCAAAGACCTAGCCTTGGCCGTGGTGGTGGATCGTTCCTACAGCATGAAAGGCCGCAATATCGAGTTGGCCAAGGCCGCCACCATCGCCGCCCTGGAGATGCTGGAAGAGCAGCACCGCTTCACCGTCATCACGTTCGATTCCCAGCCCTACGAAACCGTGCCCTTGCAATACGTGCGTAGCCGCAAGAAGGCAGAGGACCTCATCAGCCGCATTCAGGCGAGCGGGCAGACCAATATCTATCCCGCGCTTCAAATCACCTACCGCGTGTTGGCCAAGTCCGGCGCCAAATCCAAGCACGTAATCCTGCTCTCCGACGGCGATACCGCGCCAGCGGATTTCGAGCGCTTGCTCAACCGTATGAACAAGGAACAGATCACCGTGTCCACCGTTGCCTTGGGTCTGGGGGCGGATAAGGAGTTGATGGGCAATATCGCCAAGTGGGGCAAGGGGCGCGCGTACCACGCGCAAACAGCGCAGATGGTGCCCCAGATCTTTGTCGAGGACACGCAAAACGCCGTGCGCGCCAACTTGGTGGAGGAGCCCGTCCGCGTGTTGGTCAAGCGGCGCATCGAGGCTCTGCGTGGCATCGACTTCAAGGACGCGCCTGCGTTGAAGGGGTTCGCCAGCACACAAGCCAAACCGCTATCGGAAGTGTTGCTTACGTCCGAATCGGGCGCCCCCATACTCGCGCGCTGGCATCACGGATTGGGCAAGACGGTGGCTTTTACCTCGGATGTGAAGAACCGCTGGGCGGCGGATTGGATCAATTGGAACGGTTACGGAAAGTTCTGGGGCCAGCTCGTGCGCGAGACCATGCGCCGCGAGCTGAACGAAGAACTGCGCTTCGCCGTGCGGCGGGAAGGCGATGAGGCCATCGTGGAAGTGCATGCCGCGAATCCCGATGGTACTTTTCGCGACCAACTCGCGCCACGAATCCGGGTCCACACGCCCGAAGGCGCAAGCAGCGTCGCCGCCATGCGCCAGATCGCGCCCGGTTTTTACCAACTGAAGATGCCTGTGGCCACCTCCACGGCCGCGCCTTTCCGTTTCGAATTAATGGTCGGCGGAGGCATCAGCGCCCAGTGGGCGGGGGCCACCGGCGCGAGGAGTTTGTACTACCCGTTCTCGGACGAATTGCGTTCGCTGCCCCCCAACACCGAATTGCTGCGTGCCATCGCGCGGGAAACCGGCGGAAAGTACGCGCCAACGATGGACGAGATCTTCGCGGATTACGGCGAGGTGGGGCAGATCGAGAAACCTCTATGGCGCTGGTTCGCTCTAGTGGCTTTGGTCTTCTATCTTCTGGATTTGTCAGTGCGCCGCGCACCCATCGTGCGCCGGTGGTTGGATACTTAGGCTCGGAGCGAGGTTCATCCGGATTTCGTGTGAATCTGTGAGGAAGCCGTTCACTCACCCTCGCCCTTCTCCCCGAGGGAAAAAGGGTAAACGTACACCCTGGAATTAGGAATCTCACTTGCCCTGAAGCGAATGGTTCTCATACTCCCTTCGCCCTTCGGGAGAAGGACGGGGGATGAGGGAGATTCGGTTTGAGAACCCACTTAAATCCGCCGCATTTACACGCGCCGTCCCACGGAAATGTCTGAAGCACCCGGATTGATGAACGGCCGCGCAAAGCCGCATAATGCAAGGGCAAGACCATTACTTATTTATAGGGAGGAGAGATCGTGAAGGTATTCGCGTTCGTAATCGTGGCGGGTTGCATCGGCGCCACCACCGCATGGGGGCAGGATGACAGGCGGCTGATAAGGCTCGCGCCGGAGGAGATCAAGACGCCCCAGTCCGCCACCACCCAGTCCGGTACGTCGGGAGTGAGTGGATTGCGGATGGGAGTGTTGTCAGGCAGTCCCAAGCAAGCAGGTCTTTACACGGTCTTCCTCAAGCTCGGGCCTAACGGCAAGATTCAACCCCATGCCCATCCCGACGACCGTGTGGGGATCGTTGTCTCCGGAACGTTTTATTTCGCCCATGGCGACACCTTCGACGAATAGAAGCTGAAAGCATTGCCGCCTGGCAGCTTCTACACCGAGCCCCCGGGCGCTAATCACTTCGCGATGACCAGGGATGAGTCCGTCACGATATACGTGACGGGTACCGGACCCACGGGGACCGTCTACGTGAATCCCGCGGACGACCCGAGCAAGAAGTAAGAGCGCCGCCGCTGCGTGAAAGTAACGCGGGTAAAGGCGGCTGTCTTTCTTGCTGCGGGGTGGTACTGCGCCGGCGCCGTTGCCGAAAGTACCTGTTACGGGACGGTGGCCAAGGGCCGTTTAGAAAATGCGGTCTCTCTGCCCGTTAAAGGCGCCAACTTCATCGCGTACAGTTTACTGGCCGCCGTCCTCTGGCGAAACCACCTGCATTCCAAGGTGAAAGAAATCGTCGTGGCCACGTACGCGGCGATGGAAAGGAGCATCCCTTCCAAGGTTTTCGTATACGGTGAAACGGGTTGGGCAGCGGGCGGGCGCATTCGCCCGCACCGCACCCACCAGAATGGGCTGTCCATCGACTTCATGGTGCCTGTGACCAACCAGGGCGGAAAATCCGTGCCTCTTCCCACCAGCCCGCGTAGGGCGCAATAACCGAAGGGCATAGCGCCGCATGTCAATCCGAATTGGGCGCGGACCCATGATACCCACCACCCCAACCGGGCGGTCTTGGCCGGGTTGGGCAAAGCGCTGCCTCTGGGCACTCAGGCGGTGCGCGAACAGGCCAGCGCGGCGGCGGAGTGCCTGCCGGCGATGCTGCGGTTGAGTTTCGAACAAATGCTCGCACACTTGCGTGTGCGGGATCATTGCATCGTGGAACTCGATCGCCAGTTCGAGGTGATGGCCAAGCAGAGCGAGCCGGCACGGCGCCTGATGGGGCATTCCTGGCATCGGTCCGTTGATCGCACTGGCTATGGTGGCGGCCGTGGGCAATGCACGAGAGTTCAAGAATGCCCGCCAGTTCGCCGCCTGACTCGGCTTGGTGCCTCGCCAGTACTCCACGGGAGGCAAAGAAGGGTCTCGGGTCGGACCTCCCTAAGCCATTGTCGATTCATGCAATTCGTTCCATGAAAACGTGTTGTCGAGTCTTAAAGCAGTACTTTCCATACCGCATTCGCACACATAAGGTTTCCGTGGTTCGCGCAGCACGAGTCCTTCTCCTGATTCGGCCATTTCTCGGTGCGATGCCCTGAGCCCAAGCGCTTCCTTTACTCCGGCAATGTAACGCTCGCTCCCTACCGCAACTGACCGAGTCCAGGTCTCGTCTCGCCTGGTCCCGATTTCTCGAAGCGCCGTGTCCACCCATTTGCGGTACTCCTCCTGAAACGTATCGGCAGTAAATTAAGGGCACCTCTAATAATCACTTTTCTACGACGGATCTCTTACCGCGTTAGCGAAATGAGTTTCATTCTCGGCCAGGTGACCTTCAGCCGGGTTATTTCTCGACTTTCAAGGCGTTTTGCGAGCCTCTTCACTGGCTTTGTA
>SHXO01000022.1 GCA_009693245.1 Betaproteobacteria bacterium
GCCTTCCCTGTATTGTCGCTGTGGCTGCCGAGGACGCTGGGTTTGTCCTAGAAAGAGCTATTGCCGGCGAAGGGCGGTGTTGGCCGGCGCTCCCTATATACTAGGCCGGATTTGAATCCGAAAAGAGCGAAACATGAAGAGAATAACGAAGGCGGGCTTGAGTGGAGTAAGAACGACAATTTGAATACCGAGGATTCCGTGACGCGAAGATATTTTTCTCTAGGGTTTAGATGGGACTTCCAGTGGCTATGACGCTAGGGTTCTGGATTTTGGCAGTGCTGATGTCCCTCGCGATTCTACGTGTGAGCGGGCCAACGTTTCCCGCGAAATTTCACTTGGACGATGCTCTGGCGATGTCCCCAGCGATGAAACTCAGCGATTTCCCCGTTGTGAAACTCGTGGCTCGCGTCTCACGTTCTGGCAATGTGCAAGCTCAGCCGGGGGATTTCGAGGGAAGTGTTGCCTCCGTAAGACTCGGCACTGCTTCGTTGAACCTTGTAATCGACCGCGTGGTGCCATAACCCAGGCGGTCTACTTCGCAGTTGCCTTCGCGTGATAGCTCCACGTACCGGCCAGCGCGCCCACAATGCCCTTGGGCAGGAAGACGATGAACAGCACGAGCATCAAGCCGTAGAGGGCCGTATCGAGGCCGTGGATGGCGTTACCCCACACAATCCGCAGCGATTCGGCAAGCATCAAGGTAAAGATCGCTCCAACGGTGGGTCCCAGGCGAACGAACATGCCACCAGCAATGGCGCCAAACACCATTTGCAAGCTCACACCGATTCCGCAAACCGTCTCCGGATTGACGTAGAGTTGGTATTGGGCGTACATCACACCTCCCACGCATGTCAGCATTGCCGAGAGCAACGTTACGCCGAGCTTGAGTTTCGTGACGTTGATGCCCACCGACGCGGCAGCCTCTTCTTCTTGGCTGATGGCCTCAAGTGCCAGCCTGGCCATGGAACGGTCCACCTGCCCCCACACCCATAGGCCGAAAATCCAAAGTGCCAGCATGATATAGAACCAGGTGAATTTGGATGAGAACTGCATCGCGCTTAGCGATGCCACGCGATCCGCCAAGGCGGTTCGCGGGGTGATGCCGAGCGAGCCTCCGGTTTGGTCACGCAACGCGACGATGATCATGCGCGCCACTTCGGAAAGGGCAAGAGTGACGAGCGCGAAGTAATGGCCGACAATCTTGAGGCGAAAGCAGGGATAGCCGATCACGAAGGCCACGCCGGCGGCTACGGCAAGTGATAGGGGCAACCCGATCCAGGGCGAGAGGCCATAGTGATTCCAACCCATTACCACGCCGTAGGCGCCAATCCCCAAGAAGGCGCCGTGGCCAAGGCTCACCATGCCCAGCCGCCCCATGATCGCCCAACTTGTATAAACGAATCCCCATAACAAGCACATGATGACCAGGTGCAGCGGGTAGTCTCCGATTCCACTTAACGGAACCAGCGCCAGGGCCGCTACGCCCAGCCAGGGGAGAATGCGTCTCACGATTTCCTTCCCAGTAAGCCTTGGGGGCGCCAGAACATAGCCGCGATGAAGAACACAAAAGCGATCACGTATCCCCACTCCAGATGGAAGAAGTAACCGCCCACGGCGATGAATTGCGCGAAGATGAACGCGGCGATGAAACCGCCGATCATGTTTCCCAACCCTCCCAGTACACAGACAAGAAAAGAGACCGGCCCGAAGGAAAGGCCGATTCCGGGATGAATGTCGTATTGCAATACCAGCAAGCACGCCGCCAGGCCCGCGAGGCTGCCGCCCATGGCGGAGGTCACAATAAAGATCCAGTTGGCGTCCACCCCCATGAGGGGCATGATGCCGCGGTCTTGCGAGATGGCGCGAATGGCGGTGCCGAGGTAAGTGCGCGTCAAGAAGAAATACAAGGCGAGCATGGTGGCGAGTGCGATGAGGAAGGCGATGATGCGCGCAAGGCTGAGCGAGAGTTCGCCGAGTGCCACGGGTGGCAATTGAATACCGAGATTCTTGAATTCGATGCCGAAGGCCAAGGTGGCGGCACCTTGCAAGAAAAACAGCACGCCACCGGTGACAAGCAATTGGTTGATGGGCTCAGCCGTGAGTACAGGCCGAATGACGAACTGATGCAACGCCGCTCCCATCACCGCGACAAGCGACATACACGCCGGAAACGCCAGCCATAGAGGCCAGCCAAATACCGTGTGTAAGTAGTACACCGCATACATGCCCACCATGACCAATTCGGCGTAGCAGATCCAGACCACGTCGATGACACCTAAGACCAGGTTCAAGCCCAGGGACAAGAGTGCTAGGATGCCGCCTAGTAGCACGCCGTTGAGTACCGCCTCCAGCAGGAACACATCGAAGATTTCGTTCATAGGCCCAGGTACGCCTTTTTGACTTCGTCTTTCCGCGCGAGCTGCGCGGCGGCGCCGCTTGCCTTGATGCGGCCAGTTTCCAGAAGATAGGCGCGATCCGCGAGCTTGAGCACTTGCTGAACATTCTGCTCGACGATCAGCACCGTGTAGCCCTCCTTGATCATGGTGCGCACGGCCTCGAAGATCGATTGCACCACCACGGGTGCGAGTCCGGCCGAAGGCTCATCGAGCAGCAGCAAGCGCGGGCCTGACATGAGCGCGCGGCCGATGGCGCACATCTGTTGCTCGCCTCCCGATAGAGTGCCGGCGGGTTGCAGGCGCCGTTCCTTCATGCGCGGAAACAGCTCGTACACACGCGCCAGGCGCTCGGCGAATTTTTCTCGGGCCGCGGGACAAAACGCGCCGATACGCAAGTTATCCTCGACGCTCAAGCGCGGAAACAGGCGGCGGTTCTCCGGGACGTGCGCCATGCCGTGGCCCACCACTTGGTGCGCCGGTATCCGATTCAAGGCGGTGCCATCGAGGACCATGCTGCCGGAGGTCGTATCGATCAAGCGCGAGATCACGCGCAGCAAGGTGGTTTTCCCCGCGCCATTGGGGCCGATGACCGCGACGGTCTCCCCGGCATTGACGGCAAGGGTGACGTCGAAGAGCACCTGAAATCCGCCGTAGCCCGCGCATACGTTGGTTAGGGTGAGCACGGCTTAGCGATCCTTTCCAGCCACGCTAGCTTGCACTTCCACAGCATCGGTGCCCAGATAGACCTCGATGACCTTGGGATCGTGCGCGATCTCTTGAGGAGTGCCTTGAGCCACGATTTCTCCGTGATCCAGCACCACGCAGCGATCGGCGACGCGCATCAACACGCCCATGATGTGCTCGACCCAAATAATGGTGATGCCATGTTGCGTGCGGATTCGGTGCAACATGTCCGCTGCTTGGTCCATTTCGTGTTCGTCGAGGCCTCCCAGGGACTCGTCCGCGAGCAGCAGTTTGGGCTCCGTGGCCAGCGCACGCGCAAGCTCCAGTTTCTTTAATCCCGCGGCACCGAGAGCTTCGGTGCGCGCGTGCGAGTCCGAGGGTAGATTGACAAGTTGGAGTATCTCCGCCGCTCTCCCGAAGGCGCGCTCGCGCGAAGGGCGTTTTTGGGCCCCGTAATGCGCGGCGAGTGCTACATTTTCCAACAGAGAAAGCCTGTGGAAGGGCCGGGGAATTTGATGGGTACGAGCAATCCCCTCGTGCGCCACGCGGTAAGGCGGATATCCCGCGATCTCACGTCCTTGAAAACGCACGCAACCGGCCGACGGAGCCAGTGCACCGGCGATTAAATTGAAGGTCGTGCTCTTTCCGGAACCGTTGGGGCCAATGAGCCCCAGGATCTCTCCCTCTCTAACGTCGAAGGAAATCCCGTTGACGGCGGTGAATCCGCCGAAGCGCTTGGTCAACCCGCTGACGGATAGCATGACTCTTAAAGCCTCGCCCTTTCTCCTTACTGATTGGAAAACCGGTGCGTCTTGGGCCAGGGAAACACCGGTTCCGCGGTGCGCAGCTTGGCGGGCCACACGACCTTTGCATCGCCGCCAACGTATTGCGTGATCACGGGGTAGGAGCGTTCGTTTTGTCCCGACATCGAGTGGCCGGGCGCGTGGAATTTCACGCCATAACCTTGGATGGTGCCACCATCCGGGATGTCCGTATCCAGGGCTGCTTTGCGCAGGGCCTCCGGATCGATACCTTTGTATTTCTCGATGGCGCGCGGCAGCACGCCGGTTAAGAAGATCCACGTTTGGTTGAATCCCATGGAAACATGAGGAGGAATTTCGTCCGCCTTGGTTTGAGCCTTGTAGCGCTTGATCATCTCGGCGGTCAGTTTCACAAGCTCGGGCAATAGCGCCTTGGGATTGAGATGTTGCGCGGCGGGCGGGTCGACGCTCATGATGTTCTCGGCATCCGGGCCAAGGGCCTCATGCAGTTTGTCGAATTGGCTGTAGCCGGCGCCATGGCCAATAAGCGCCGCCCACTTCAAACCTTGTTCGCGTGCTTGGCGCCAAAACAACGTAATGTCCGGGTTGTAGCCCGTGTGCAAGATCACGTCGGCACGCGCGCGGCGAAGCTTGGTGATGAGGCTCGATAGGTCCGGCGCGGTGGCCGAATAGCCTTCCTTCAGCGCGATCTGGATTCCGAGCTTCTTGCAGACTTCCTCGTTGGCCGCGGCCACGCCGGATCCATAGGGACCGTCTTCGTACAAGATGGCGACCTTGACATCCTTCGGCTCCTTGTTGAGTTTCGTCTTGGCGTTTTCGGCGATGAACATGCAGGAGGCCGCGCCGAATTGATCGGTGTGTGCTTGCGGCCGGAAGACATAGCGCAGGTTCTTGTCCTTGAATACCGCGGAGGCTGTACAAACGTTAGCCCACATGAATTTCTTGGCGGCATCTACTTTTTGCGCCATGGGAACGCAGTGCGCGCTCGAATAAACGCCCATGATCAGATTTACTTTTTCCTGGTCTAGAAGGCGCGTGGCTTCGTTGATGGCAACCTCGGCTTTGGATTGCGCGTCGGCGTAAATCGCGTTGATCTTATAACCGGAAACGCCGCCGCGCTCATTAATCATGTCGATGGCGATCTTCGTTCCGAGGGCGGCCGCCTGCGATCCGCCTGCGGCAAACGGGCCGCTATAGTCGTAAATGACGCCGATCTTCACTTCCTGCGCCACGGCGCCAAGGCCCGCGCACGTCGCGGCCAGCGCAATGGCGAATCTCGATAAACTTCCGCCCATGATCATCCTCCCCGGATATTTACGAACCGGCGGATAATGCCTGACATCGTGGCCCGGTTCAATGCGGCCAGCCCATACCCTTAAGCGATACTCTGGAGGATAAAAGTCATGTTGCCCCAAATTCGCACTGGATTGCTTGCCATGGTGCTGGTCTTAGGCCCCGGGCTTGTAGCGCGGGCCGATGAACCCAAGATCTTCACCCTCGCCAGCTTCACCTTCGAAAATGGCAAGACCCTGAACAATATGCGCGTGGCCTACGATACCCATGGAGAGTTGAACGCGGCGCGCGACAACGCCCTATTGGTCACCCATGGCGCCAGCCAGGGGCGAAACGGATACAAGATATTCATCGGGCCGGGCAAGGCATTCGATACCAATAGGTATTTCGTCATAACGGTGGATGCCATCGGTGGCGGCGGGTCGAGTAAGCCGGCCGACGGATTGGGCGCGGAATTTCCCGCCTATGGCATTCGCGATATGGTCCGTGCGCAGTACGATCTGGTCACGAAGGGTCTGGGATTGAAGAGTTTGGTCGCGGTGGGCGGGCCGTCGATGGGCTCCTTCCAGGCGCTGGAGTGGGGCATTCACTTCCGTGACTTCATGAAGGGCCTGCTGCTCATAGTACCCAGTGCACGCAGCGACCGTCACGTGCATGCCATCTTCGATGCGGTGATCAGCACCATAAAATTGGATGGCAAGTGGAACTCCGGGAACTACACCGAGAACCCAGTGGATGGCATCGTCACGGCTGGCATGATCTACTTTCCATGGCTCTACAGCGATGAGCATCTCAATACGCTGGTGAGCGACGAGGACTACCAGAAAGCGCAGCGTGCTTTCGGCGCAGGCTGGGCCAAGGTGTGGGATGCCCGCGGCTTGATCTACCGTTACCAAGCCACGGCAAAGCACGATGTTTCGCAACCCTTCGGCGGAGATATGGCGGATTCTCTGGGCCGGATCAAGGCCAAAACGCTCATCATGCCCGGCATGACGGACCGGACGCTACCCAGTTACATGGGGCGCGAGATTTATCGTGGCGTGAAGAATAGCGTGTACGTGGAAATCCCTTCCTACCTGGGGCATATCGCCTGTTGTCCCAGTAGCGAGGACACCGCGGAATATGTCTTTATTTCCGCTCAGATCAAGCGATTTCTGGCGGATTTGGCTCGCTAGGGGGTGTCATTTCGAACCCGCCCCGGGGGCGGCGCGTTCCTCGCGCGCCTTGTTCACCAGATCTAACAGCGGTTCTCGCGCCGCCTCGGCGATCAGGTTTGTTTTCACGCCTACCATGCTGGCGGCGAGCGCTTGCTGAAAGACAAAGCGTCTCCATACTTCGGGGGGGGTAATCCTCTAAAGGCAGGCCAAGGCCACCTTGTTTGGCGCCATCTTCGACGCGATTGTGATGCGCCAGGGAACCTATCCCGCGCAAGGTATGGCAAGACAGGCAGCCGTTGGTGTAAGTCAGCACGGGTTTGAGGCTCTCGGGCAGATTGGGAAAAGCTTGCAGAGGGGAAGTTTCCGCCAAGCTAAAGCTGCTGGCGGTGAGGCTCATACCGGCGCTGAAGCGCAGCCTCAGATGTTCAGGCGGCGCCTTGCGCACATAGAGCATGCCGCCCAGTCCACGATAGACGGAGGGCAGGGGCTTCTTGCGATCGACCCACGAATATTCCCGCTTGTTGCGATAGGGTACCACGAAGCGAAACAGATCTTTTTCGTCGTCGATGCCCACCACGATGGCAGCGTCGAGGTCAATCAGTTCCTGCAAGGGCCAGTAGTAGTTTTCGTTGCGTGTGTTGACGGTGCGCAGCCACCTGCCTTTGCCAGAGAGCGTTTTGATCAATTCCGCCACGGGTATGGCGTGATATGTCTTCAGCGGCATGGCCGCCAACTGGTAGCGGTGTTCCAGAATATGCGCGAACAAGAACTCCTGAAAACGATCATCGGCGGGATAGGACCGGATCAGGTCACTGTGCTGGCTCCAAAACGATAGGGAGGACAAAGGTGGCGAGAAAAACAAATGTTGGTCGGCGTCCACAAGCAAGCGTAGCGATTCGTCCATGGGCTTGACGCCGGTGAAGTCCATTACCAGATCTCGGCTAATGGCGTTTTCTTCGGCGCCAAGGCTGGCGATGGACTGGTGATTGGTACCGGGTACGGTTTGGTAGATCACCTGCGCGCCCGAGCGGTGCAATCGCAGCGCAAAGGCCTGTGCATCGCGGGCGAAGCCGTCGAGATCGCGTTCTCCCGCCAGGATGAGAAAGCGCATTCGAGGCCTATCGAGAATGGCGCTTGAGGGGAACGGTTCCTTGAACGCCGCGCCGATGAATTCCGCTACCTGTCCTTGGCGGGCAGGGCCGCCAAGATCGTGTAGCCCGCTCAGCGTGATGACGCCGGCGATGTCCGAAGTGCCCAGACCGAAGGTACGGAGGACGTCCGGGTCGAAGACAGGCCTGCTTACGATGAATCCGCCGGAAGAATGGCCCACCAGAAAGATGCGCCGGGTGTCGATTCGATAGCGGCTGGCCTCCCTCTTGAGCAGCGCCATCGCCGCCGCCACATCTTGCAGAGGCGCCGGCCAGGGTGCGCCGGATAGCGAACGCGTCCGAACAACGGCCACGGCGGCGCCCTCGAAGCGCAGTTTGCTGCTGCCGTCGGCGAACTTGAAAAAGCGCTCATCGAGCGCTCCCCAGAATCCCCCTGGCACATAGATCAACAGCGGCGCGGCGTCCTGGCCGGCCGGGAGGTAGAGATTGAGGCGCTGTGCGGCGTGCGAACCGTAGGGTAGGCCGAGAAAAAAATCATCTCCGGCGTGGGCGCTAGAGCCTGCTAGCCACACCAGGAGGAGTGTTATGCGGGTTATCTCAATCATGCGAGCAGATCGTTATCCTCTCCCAGCGTGGGGTAGCGCACTTCGGCGCGAGAGTCGCGTAGTGTATCGGCAACGGGCACGCAGCCGGCCATGAGCGTCCCGCCGGCCGCGCTGGTCACCTTACGGGTGAATAGCCCGCGCCCCAGGTAGTGCGAGTCGTTCAACGCGTCACTGACGTTGCGCACGAGATTGCAACAAGCATCCTTTCCTTCGAGGCGCTTCAACCACTCCACGGCGGAGCGTTGCGAAATGAGTTCCGCGACCGCGCGCCGGGTGGCCTGGGCATCCTTGCTATCGTCGCGCAAGCGGGCGGGGAGTTCGATGACTTCGCAGAACACGCTCCAGAAACGGTCTTCCAGGGGAGCGGCCGCGAGGAATTGGCCATCGGCCGTGCGGTAGACTTGGTAGCGGGGGCTTCCCCCGGAGAGCATTTCCTGCCCGGGCCGCGGCCATTTTCCGGTGGTATTTCCCGTGCCCATGGCCCATAACATGAAAGGAAACAGGCAGTCCGTCATGGAGATGTCGATGTAACAGCCTTTGTGCGTGCGATCGCGCTGGCGCAAGGCGAGCAATATGTTCATGACGGCGGGGTACGAGCCTCCCGCGATGTCGGCGACCAGGGCCGGGGGAACGACCGGCGCGCCGTAGCTGCCTGCGGCGAGGGCGAGCATTCCAGTGTCGGCTTGGTAGTTCAAGTCATGGGCGGCGATGGGGGACTTGGGTCCGTGCTGCCCGTAGCCGGTGATGGAGCAGTAGATCAATCCCGCATTGATTTCTCGCAACGCTTTGTATCCCAATCCCAGGCGCTCCATGACGCCTGGCCGAAATTGTTCGACCAACACGTCGGCGGTCTCCAGCAGGGGAAGCAGGCGTGTCTTGGCGTTGGGAGCTTTCAGATCGAGGGCCACGGAGCGCTTGCCCCGGTTGAGCATGGCGAAGGACGCACTCGTGCCGCCGAAGCGCGGTTCGTAACGGCGCATATCCTCGCCGTCCGGGCGTTCCACCTTGATCACCTGTGCCCCGGCTTCGGCTAGGAGCAAGGTGGCCATGGGCCCGGGCAGCAAGGTGCTGAAGTCGAGAACACGGATTCCTGAGAGAGGAAGCATGTAAAGGCCTGTTAACTACTGAAGGGAAGCCGATTCTAAGAGGAATATTCCAAGCCGGCCGCTAAAGTCCCGGCGCGGGCAGTCGAATATCCAGTACCGGCGTCACGCCGGGCGCTCGCGCGCCAGAGGTGGAATTTGGTTGAAGATGAATCTCTCAAGATAACAATGCCCAGATTATTCGAGCGCCTTCGCGGTGGGTCCTTGGCCCACAAGATTCTTCTCATCAATGGCTTGGTGGTGCTTATCTGTGGCTTGCTCGCCTTGTGGTTGATGCTGTCGAACCAGCACCGGCTGGCGCGCGCCCAGTGGTTGAGTAGCGCTCATCTCACCACGAGCGTCGTTGCCCAGGGGTTGTCCGATGCCTTGGCCGCCAAGAGACCGACCGAAGTCCGTGCATTGCTCAATTCCTTGCTGGTGAGACCACAGGTCCGGGGCGCGGCGGTGTTCGGCGCGCATGGAAACTTGCTCTTCAGTTCAGGGCAAGGACTTGAGTTTCCTCAAACGCGAAGCGTGCAGGGCCAGGAGGCTGTAATGAGCGATCTCTTGGAAGCCCATGCCTCTCTCACCACGAATGGGCGCAACTTAGGCACACTAGTGATCAGGGCGGACGAGTACGGCTTGTATCGCGCGGTGATCGATGATGCCTATCCCCTTCTGGTCATGGCGGGGTCAGGCCTCGTGATGCTCATGCTCATGATCTGGATGTTGATTCCCATGGCGATGCGCAGGCTGGGTCAGTTGGCCGATGTCATGGGAGCGGTCACACGCGACGCGAATTATGACGTCAGAGCGCCGGTGAAAGGGACGGATGAGACAGCCCAGCTCGCCCGTGCTTTCAATAGCATGCTCGATCAAATTCAAATTCGGGAAGGTAAGCTTCGCGAGGAACTCTCAGAGCGGCGCAAAGCACAACAGCAGACTGCCTACGTGGCAAACCACGATTTCGTGACGGGATTGCCCAACCGCCGGTTCTTCACCGAAGCCATTGGTCATTCGCTCGAAAAGATTAAACAAGGCGGCGAGAATATCGGCGTGGTGATCGTGGACATCGATAATTTCAAGAGGATCAACGATTCGTTCGGTCACCAGGCCGGTGACCGGATATTGGCCGAGGTGGGAAGCCGGTTACGCCAGAAATTGCGCTCCGCCGATCTCGTTTGCCGTCTGGGCGGAAATCAATTTGCCGTGTTGCTAGGCTCCGCGGCCAGCGCCCCGCAGGCCACGGACTTGGGCGAACGTGCGTTGCAAGCCATCCTCAAGCCCTTTGTCCTGGAGGGGAGGGAAGTGGAGCTCGGAGCCAGTGCTGGTATCGCGCTCGCGCTTAAGGACTCCACTCCCGAGGAGTTGCTGCGCAATGCGGAAGCGGCGCTGCATGACGCCAAAGCCTCGGGCAAGGGGAGTGTGCGTTTGTTCCGCCCCTACATGATCGACCGCGTCAAACAGCGCTTGAGCTTGGAGCAAGCCTTGAAGACGGCATTGGAGCAAGAGACATTCACCTTGCACTACCAACCGCAAGTCGGTGCGAAGACGCAAAAGCTCCTGGGCGTGGAAGCCTTGATTCGCTGGCGCCATCCCAAGTTGGGAGAGATCCCGCCTGCCCAGTTCATCCCCTTGGCCGAGGAAACCGGAATCATCGTTCCACTGGGCGCTTGGGTCTTGCGCCAAGCATGCGCGGATGCCCATGCATGGCAATCCCAGGGTTTAAGCGGCGTGGGGGTGGCGGTCAATGTATCGGCAAGGCAGTTTCATGAACCCGGGTTCGTGGAAACAGTGCTGGCAACCCTTCGACAAACCCGTCTCAACGGTAGTCTGCTGGAATTGGAGCTTACCGAAAGCATGCTGCTCGATCGTAACGGGTTGCATATCGCGGAACTCGCCGCCCTACGGGAGCAAGGCGTATCGTTTGCTATCGATGATTTCGGCACCGGGTATTCTTCCTTGTCCGTACTCAAGCATTTTTCCTTGCAACGCTTGAAGATCGACCGCGGCTTCGTCAAGAATATTCCCTACGAGAGCGACGACGTGGCCATCGCCAGCGCGGTCATTGCCATGGGCCATAAGATGGGACTGGAGGTGGTGGCGGAAGGAGTGGAGACGCAGTCTCAGTACGAATATCTCAAGGATCAAGCGTGCGACCGAATTCAGGGCTATCTATTCTCAAAGCCTCTTCCTTTGGAGGAACTGCTGGCCAAGTACGCGGTGCGCGGCGCCGAGCCGGAGCATCAAGGCGAGCAGCGCGAACCGAAGTTGGTGTTCTCGAGATAGCCTCAACGGCCGCTCGCGGCCAATGCGGAGATTGCCGCGGCAGTGTCCTTGAGGGGCGGCAACACTTCTTGTAATAGCTTCTGCACCGGCCAGCGCCGTCCCGTAACGGTCTTGACAGGCTTTTGAGGTTAGGCATAAAGTGCCCATGGTGTTCGTATTCCGAACTATTGTTCGCAATGCGAACACTTTATCAATAAGACAAGGCATCAAGCAAGGAGGAGTGCCATGAAGACCGTCTTCGGCTCATTGAGCCATTTCGAGAAGGGCCGGGTCGAGGTGATCGACGACAACGCCAAGAACTACGCCTTTTCCAATGTCTTCGAGATTTGCTCGAAGTCCAAGCCCTACGAGAAGGTGGTGATGGGCATCAATCAAATCTACGTGCTGGAAGCTATCCGGGCCGAAGGGAGTTCGCCCTGGTTTAGCTGCGCTCATGACGAGTTCGTGCTCAACATGGATGGCGAGGTCTATGTGCATATGGTGAAGCTGGACCGTCCCGCCGTGGCCAACCCGGAGAAAAATGGCGCTATCCAATTGAACGGCGAGCCGGCCGGCAAGAAAATGGGATGGATGAAATTGAAACGCGGCCACCAGGGCATGCTGCCCGCGAACTGCGCCTACCAATTTCGCGCCGCGAAGCCAGCCGCGCTCGTTCTGCAAACCACCCTGGGCGATCTGTCCGTGCAGAAGTGGGCGCTGATCTGCCAGGCCGCTTGATAGGAGGAATGTTCATGAATGCCCCTGTAGAGACCTTAAAGGCGCGATCCTCGCCTCCCAACTTGCATGGCTACAAGAGTTACCGGCTCGGCCAATTCGAGTTCAGCCGCGACGAGTATTTCGCCCACATCCGCTGGACGGGACGTAATGGCAAGTCAATGAGCCACAGCACCGATATTGGAAATTTCTTGCGCCCGCTCATGCGCGACGTGGCTTGGGGATTCTTCTATGGTTACGTCAATTTCGACGATGTGTTCGGCACCTGCAATAAGTACACGTCCGTGGATGTCTACGCCGGCACGTACAACGGCCAGTTCAGTAAATCCGAAGTGGACTTGCTACAAAATTTCCCCACCGAGGAAGTGCGCGCCACCTTCGTGGAGATGCTGGAGGATTGGGTGAACGAGGGTTACGATCCCTTCGCCGCGCCCCAGGAAACTGGTTCGCCCTATGGCCCCAAGCGCGGTGAGAACTTGAAAGCTCTGCGCCGCGTACGCCAACTGGCCAAGCGCTGTGTAGGATTGAAAGGCGATCTCGCCGTGCGTACGGACGACATGGGCTATCCGGTGAACCGCGCCTTCGCCGACGTGCCGCAAGATTATCCGGAATTGCACCCGGAACCCGGATTCGAGAACGAGGTGCACGCCTTCAACCTCTTTGCTTACCTCTCGCGCTCGGATGTGACCTGGAACCCTTCCTTCACCTCGGTGGTGAAGTACAGCTTCTGTTGCCCCACCACGGAAGAGCACATCTTGCCCGTGATTCACGGCAACGACCGCGTGGAGTGGTTCTTTCAGATGTGCGACGAGATTCACTGGAATTCCGGAGACAAGAAAACCGGCGCGCCGCGTGCGCGGGTGATCATGAAAGCGGGCGATATGGCCGCCATGCCCGCCGATTGCCGCCATCAAGGCTTCTCGCCCAAACGCTCCATGCTGCTGGTGTGGGAGAACGGTTCCCCGCAAGTGGTCCACGACATCGAAGCCGGGAAGTCGCCGGTGAATCCGGTGAGTTTTTGAAGAAGAAGGGAGGCGGGAGAGGGGAGGAGTGAGGAGAACTGCTTTTCCCTAGCCCCTAGAAAAATGATCGACAAAATCGTCTCATCCATCACCGAAGCCGTCTGCGGTATCCACGACGGGGCCACCATCATGATCGGGGGCTTCGGGGGTTCGGGCATGCCTAGCGAACTGATCGACGGTTTGATCGCGCAAGGGGCCAAGGACCTCACCATCGTCAATAACAACGCGGGTAATGGCGAGACGGGTTTGGCTGCGCTGTTGAAAGCCAAGCGTGTGCGCAAGATTCTGTGTTCCTTTCCGCGCCAAGTGGATTCTCATCACTTTGACGCCCTCTACCGTTCGGGCGAGGTTGTGTTGGAGTTGGTGCCGCAAGGCAATTTGGCGGAACGCATTCGCGCGGCGGGAGCGGGAATCGGCGGGTTTTTTACTCCCACGGGTTATGGCACCGAGTTAGCGAAGGGCAAGGAAACGCGCATCATAGATGGCAAGGGTTACGTCTATGAGACGCCCATCCATGCGGATTTCTGCCTGGTCAAGGCGGAGAAGGCCGACCGTCTTGGCAATTTGGTATTTCGTAAGGCGGGGCGCAATTTTGGCCCCATCATGGCGGCGGCGGCTCAATGCGCCGTCGTGCAAGTCAATGAAATCGTCGCGGTGGGCGCATTGGATCCGGAGGCGATCGTGTCTCCTGGAATATATGTAGATAGGGTGGTGCATGTCCCGCGCGCGCCTAAACTTCAGGCGGTGGCCTAGATGAAAAAACTGACCCGTGACGAAATCGCCGCGCGCGTGGCGCGCGACATTCCCGAAGGCGCCTACGTCAATTTGGGCATCGGGCTTCCCACCCTGGTGGGCAATCATCTGCCCAAGGGGAAGGAGATTTTCTTGCATAGCGAGAACGGTATCCTGGGCATGGGTCCGGCCCCGGCGCCCGGTGAAGAGGATGAAGATCTCATCAACGCCGGCAAACAACCCATCACACTGCTGCCTGGCGCGGCCTTCTTTCATCACGCCGATTCCTTCGCCATGATGCGCGGCGGCCATCTCGATATCTGCGTGCTGGGGGCTTTCCAGGTTTCGGTGGAAGGCGACCTCGCTAACTGGAGTACGGGCGAACCCGGTGCCATTCCCGCGGTGGGGGGGGCCATGGATCTGGCGGCGGGTGCCAAGCAGGTGTTCATCATGATGGAACACTTGACGAAGAAAGGGGAGAGCAAAATCGTTCCGCGGTGCACCTATCCCCTGACTGGCATCAAGTGCGTGAGCCGAATCTACACGGATCTCGCGGTGATCGGTGTCACGCCTCACGGCTTGGTGGCGCATGAATGGGTGGAAGGATTGAGCCTGGAAGAGTTGATTCGTCTGACTGGCGTGCCGCTCTCGACCCTGCCACGGCAGGCGCGCGCGTGAAGCATTTCGTCTACACCGCTCACACCGCGCGCGTCGTCTTTGGCGTGGATAGTTTGCGGCACTTGCAACGAGAGATCGAACTGCTGGGCGCGGCGCGTGCGTTGGTGTTGAGTACACCTGAGCAGCGCGCGGCCGCCGAGGATATTTCCTCGCGCCTGGGTTCGCGCGCCGCGGGCATCTACTCCAAGGCAGTAATGCACGTACCCATCGAAACAGCCGAGGCCGCGCGCGCGGTAGCCAAGGAGTTGAAAGCCGATTGCTGTGTAGCCGTGGGAGGGGGTTCCACCATAGGCTTGGGCAAAGCCATCGCGTTGACCAGCAATTTGCCTATTCTCGCTATTCCCACCACCTTCGCCGGTTCCGAGATGACGCCCATCTACGGCATCACCGCGCAAGGCCAGAAGAAAACCGGGCGCGATCCCCGCGTTTTGCCCAAGACCGTGATATACGACCCGAACCTGCTGGCGACACTTCCCGCGAAGATCGCGGGGCCCAGCGGCATGAACGCCATTGCCCATTGCTCGGAGGCGTTGTACGCGCAGGAGGCCAATCCCATCGCCTCCAATATGGCGGAGGAAGGTATTCGCGCCCTGGCGCGAGGGTTACCGCTCATCGTGCGAGATGCGCGCAATCTGGATGCAAAGTCAGATGCGCTCTACGGCGCATGGCTCGCGGGCACTTGTCTGGGGCAGGTGGGCATGGCGCTGCATCATAAACTTTGCCACACGCTGGGAGGCAGCTTCAATTTGCCGCACGCGGAGACCCACACCGTCGTCCTGCCTCACGCTTTGGCCTACAACCGCGGAGCCGCGCTCGAGGCCATGGCGCGTATCGCCGGCGCGTTAGGGGCAGTCGATGCGGCCCAGGGTGTTTACGATCTCGCGGAATCTCTAGGCACGCCGCTTTCGCTCAAGGATCTCGGCATGCGCGAGGACGGCCTGGACCGCGCCGCGGACATTGCGACCACCGATCCCTACTGGAATCCACGCCCCATCGAGCGCGAGGCCATTCGAAAATTGCTGGATGACGCATTCTGGGGACGGCGGCCAGCTTATACCTGTAGACTACACCACGATAAGTAGTGTTGGAGGAGGCATCGCAGTGCGGACCACGACTGTAAGAAGACCCAGCGAGCATGCCGTTCGGGCGAAATCCATCGCCGGCGATCTTGCAAAGGGTGCGCTCGAAACCATCGCCGCTCGCAAGCTCATCAAGCAAAGTGTCGGGCTCATTCGCGAGGCGGGCCTCACCAAGGTGCTGCAACCCAGGCGCTGCGGCGGCTGGGAAGCGAGTTTGCACGATCATATCGACGTGGTGGAAGAAGTAGCCTACGGCTGCGGTTCCACCGGCTGGTGCCTGGGCGTGTACCAGGCCCACTCGTGGTTGCTGGGATCTTTCGTTGCGCGCGCGCAAGACGATGTCTATGGCGCCAATCCCAACGCCATCGTCTCCGCCGTGATCGGGCCGCGCGGCCAGGCGCGCAAGGTTCAAGGGGGCTACAAGCTCTCCGGCTTCTGGCCCTTTTGCTCGGGTTGCCATCACTCCGATTGGGTGCTGCTGGGCGAGATGGTGATGGGGGATGATGACGCCATTCTCGACAGCGGCGTCATGGCGATACCGGCCCGCGAAGTAAACATTCAAGACGACTGGTACACGGGCGGGCTCACGGGCACCGGCAGCAATAGCGTGACGGTGAAGGATCTGTTCGTGCCCGAGCACCGTTTCTTGTCCGTGCCCGCCGCCATCGAAGGCAAGACGCCGGGCGCGCACTTGCACGGCACCCCTCTTTACCGGTCCGCCGCCGTGCCCGCGTTGGCCTTGTTCATTTGTAGCGCCGCGCTCGGCATGAGCCGGCGTGCGCTGGACAGCTTCATCGCTCGCTTGCCAGGGCGCATCGTGGCCTACACCTTTGGCGACAAGCAGATGGATCTCGCGGTGACTCACATCGAGGTGGCGGAAGCGGCCACCAAACTCGACGCCGCACGCTTGATTCTGCATGGCATGGTGGACGAAGTGGAAGCCTACGCCAACCAAGGCGCGCAAATGCCCTTGGAGCGGCGCGCCAAGGCCCGCATGGATTGCGCCTACGCGGTGCGCTTGTGTCTGGAGTCCACCCAGACGTTGTACATTGCCACCGGCGGCAGCGGGTTGGATGAGAAGAGCCCGGTGCATCTGGCGCAGAAGGATTTGCACGCCATCAACATGCATGGGCTGCTCAGCATGAAGACCAATCTGGAGATGTACGGGCGCGTGTTGCTGGGGATGTCCCCGAATTCACCGGTTGTGTAATTCGTGCCCAAGCCCTTGCACGAGCGCCATCCTTGGGTAAGCACGCCGGTGCGGCGGGATGTCCAAGCCAAGATCTACCATTCGGTGGATGCGAACTCCTTCAAGAAGGGCATGCGCCAATTGCCGGCGGGCGTGTCCATCGTCACGACGGGCGATGGCGGGGAGGGGCGCGCGGGATTTACCGCGACGGCGGTATGTTCAGTCTCCGCGGAGCCCCCTCAGTTGCTCGTTTGCGTCAACGCAACGAGCAACACGCACCCCAAGATTCGGGAGTGGAAAAATTTCTGCGTTAACGTTTTGTCTAGCACGCAACATCCCGTCGCGTGCCATTTCGCCAGCGCATCCGCTACCGCGGACCGTTTCGAGGTGGGAGATTGGTCCGTGCTGGATACCGGGGCACCCGTGCTCAAGGGATGCCCGGTCAATTTCGATTGCACCTTGGCGCGGGAGATTGAAGCGGGTACGCACACAATATTCATTGGAAATGTCGCCGCAGTGGCGGTTATCGCAGGATTGGAGCCGCTTGCCTTCGTGGACGGACAGTATCTGAACATCGGCCCCACCAAACGCGGGTCCGATGCGGAGTTGTGGGATTGGAGTTAAGCGATTTATCGTTGCTGTATTTCATTACAAACACACGGGAGGAGAGTATGAGTAAAGACCTGACCGGTCGCCGCAAGGTGCTCAAGACCGGCGCAACCGCAGTCGCATTGTTGAGTTTTCCCTTCATCAACACCAAGCTCGCGTCCGCGCAGTCTGGACGAAAGATCAAGATCGGCTATGTCATACCCAAGACGGGCCCGCTCGCCATCTTCGCCGAGACGGACAAGTTCGTGATCGGCGAGCTGAGCGCGCTGTTCAAGGCCGGCGTCACCATCGGGGGCAAGAATTACCCGGTGGAAATCATCGAGAAGGATAGCCAGTCCACGCCGAATCGCGCGGGGGAAGTGGCCTCCGATCTCATATTGAAGGACAAGGTCGATCTCATGCTGGTGTCCGCCACGCCCGAGACGGTGAATCCCGTGGGCGATCAATGCGAATTGAACGAAGTCCCTTGCATATCGACCTTGTGCCCGTGGCAGCCGTGGTTCTTCACTCGTGGCGGCGATCCGGCCAAGGGGTTCGACTGGACTTACCATTATTTCTGGGGGCTGGAAGACATCATCGCTGTGTTCACCAACATGTGGGACAGCCTGCCCACCAACAAACAAGTGGGCGCGCTGTTCCCCAACGACGGCGACGGCAACGCCTGGGGCGACCCTGAGCGCGGCTTTCCCAAACCGCTCAAGGCCAAGGGATACAGCATGACGGACCCTGGCCGCTACCAGAATCTGCAACAGGATTTCAGCGCGCAAATTTCCGCTTTCAAGAAGGGCAATTGCGAGATCGTCGCGGGTGTGGTGATTCCGCCGGATTTCAAAACCTTCTGGACCCAGGCCGCGCAACAAGGCTTCAAGCCGAAGGCCGTATCCGTGGGCAAGGCGCTGCTGGTGCCGCCCTCGGTGGAGGCCATGGGCGACATCGCCGATGGGTTGTCCACGGAAATATTCTGGAGCCCCACCTTCCCCTACAAATCTTCCCTCACCGGAATCAGCGCGAAGGATCTGGGCGCGGGTTACGAAAAGAGCACGGGCCGCCAGTGGACGCAGATGCTAGGCTTTACCCACTCGCTGTTCGAGGTCGCCGTGGATGTGCTGAAGCGCTGCAAGAATCCCGATGACAAGGCGGCCATTCGCGATGCCATCGCCTCCACCAACCTCAATACCATGGTGGGCCCGCTATCCTGGGGCAAGGGGCCGGTCAAGAACGTGGCCAAGGTGTCGCTCGTGGGCGGCCAATGGGTGAAGGGCAAGAAACATAAGTTCGATCTCGTGGTGGTCAACAACAAGACCGCGCCTCACGTTCCCGTGGGCGCGAAGATGAAGGTCATCGGAACCTAGGGACTAGGATCTAGGGGCTAGGGATTGCCGCCGCGCGAAAGCGTGGCGGTAATTTCGTTGCGCATGAACCCACTCTTACGCGTGGAAAACGCCTCGAAGAGCTACGGCGCTCTGAAGGTGATCTACCAGCTTTCCTTGGACGTGATGGCCGGGGAGACCCTGGGTATTCTGGGGCCCAATGGAGCGGGCAAGACCACCTTATTCAATTTGATCGGCGGCGACGTCAAGCCGGACAAGGGCCAGGTCTTGTTCGAGGGACGCGCAATCACCGGATTGCCGCCGCACGAACTCTGCCAGAAAGGCATTGGGCGTTCCTACCAAATCCCTCATCCCTTCATTGGCATGACCGTGTTCGAGAACCTGTTAGCGGGGGCGGCCTTCGGTGGAAAATTGCGCGAAGGCGAAGCGAGCGGCGTCTGCGTGGATGTGCTGCGCCGAACGGGGCTCGCCCAGAAGGCCAACGCGCTCGCCGGATCGCTCAGTTTGCTGGACCGCAAGCGCTTGGAACTGGCGCGCGCCTTGGCGACACAACCAAGGTTATTGCTGCTCGATGAGATCGCGGGCGGGCTCACGGAGCACGAGGCCAAGGAGTTGGTGAGCGAGATTCAACGGATCAAGGCCACGGGCATGACCATCCTCTGGATCGAGCATGTGGTGCATGCGCTTCTCGCCGTGGCGGACCGTCTATATGTCATCAACTTCGGGCAGAAAATCGCCGAGGGCGAGCCGCGCGAAGTCATGAACGATGCGGAGGTGAAGAGGGTTTATATGGGTATTGAGGTCTAAATGCTGGAGGAGAGAGGGGGAGTTGGTAGGAGGGAGGCGTAGAAGCGTGAGACGTGAAGCGTAAGACGTGAGGTAACGTCTCATCACCCTTCACCCTTCACCCTTCACGATCATATATGCTGCTACAAACCACCAAACTAAACGCTTTCTACGGGGACTTTCAAGCCCTCTTCGGGATCGATTTCGAGCTGGATGCGGGCGAGATCGTGGCCATCATCGGGGCGAACGGGGCGGGGAAATCCACGTTCTTGAAGACGGTGACGGGACTGCTGGCATCATCGCCGGAAGCCGTGCGCTTCGACGGGCACGCCGTGGGTGGGCGCGCACCGGGGAAGATCGTGGCGGCGGGCATCGCCATGGTGCCCGAAGGGCGGCGGCTGTTTCCCAGTTTGAGTGTCGAGGAAAATCTGCGCATGGGGGCCTACAGCGGGCGGCGCGGGCGCTGGACGCTCGATACGGTGTATGAATTGTTTCCCATGCTGAAGGAGAAGTGCCACGCTCCCAGCACGTCGCTTTCCGGCGGCCAGCAGCAGATGGTGGCGATTGGCCGGGCGCTCATGTCGAACCCTAAGTTATTACTGTGCGATGAGACTTCCCTGGGGCTTGCGCCCATCGTGGTAAAGGACATTTATGACGCGCTCGCGAAAGTCTCCGCGGAAGGGTTGAGCACCATCATCGTCGAGCAAGACGTCGGCCTCGCGCAGCGAGCGTCGAGCCGTTTGTATTGCTTCCAGGAAGGCCGTGTGTCGCTTTCGGGGCGCTCGGAAGAACTCTCGCGCGAGCAAATCTCCCATGCCTACTTCGGTGTTTGAATCATGCTGAATTGGGTAGACACCATTTTGCAAGGCGTCATGCTGGGCGGGCTCTACGCACTCTTCGCCGTGGGGCAATCGCTTCTATTGGGCGTGATGCGGCTCACCAACGTGGCGCATGGCGACTTCCTGATCCTAGGCTCCTTCGCCGGATTCGCGCTCATCGGCGGCGTTCCAGGCACGCCGCTCGGCGGGTTCGGGTTGAACCCCGCGGTCACGATGTTGATATTGCTGCCGCTGGCCGCCTCGTTCGGCTACGGATTGCAACGCGGCGTGCTCAATGGGACCCTGGGCGCGGACCCCATGCCGTCGCTGGTGGTGACATTCGGCTTGTCCATCGTCATTCAGAATTTATTGCTGGAGATTTTCTCCGCCGACAATCGCTCCATTAGCGCCCTGGGAGTGGAAACGCGAAGTTTGGCGCTGGGCGCTGGTATTCATGTGGGCATGTTGCCCTTGATCATTTTTATTCTCGCATTGGCCGCAACCGTGTTCATGGAGTGGTTGTTTCGCCGAACGCATATAGGCCGCGCCTTTCGCGCCACGTCGGACGATTACCAGACAGCGCAGTTGATGGGGCTCGATCACCGCCATGTCTACGCTCTGGCCACCGCCATCGCCTTCGCGCTCATTGCCGTGGCGGGAATGCTACAGGGCATGCGCACGGTGTTCGCGCCCTCCGACGGCCCTGGTTTACTGCTCTATGCCTTCGAGGCGGTGATCATTGGCGGCCTGGGTTCTTTTTGGGGAAGCTTCGCTGGAGGCATCATCCTCGGTGTCTCGCAGAGCGTGGGCTTTAGGATTGACCCCGGTTGGGGGATTCTAATTGGCCACGTGGTTTTTCTGGCGATGTTGATGATTCGTCCGAGCGGATTGTTTCCGAAGACACGATGATCACGTTACACGAAGCAAACTTGCTACTCCCTCACTCTCGATCCATCTCCCGGAGGGCGAGGGAAGCAGCCCCCTTCTCCCTCCGGGAGAAGGGCAGGGGATGAGGGAGCCGGCCAATTGCAATGAATTCCCCAGGCTACACTGTCCAACGCGCTACCCGGGCCAGCCAGACCGCCGCCGTATTTGCCATCGTGCTCTTGGCGGCGGCGGTTACGCTCCCGTGGTGGGGAACCCCCGTGGCCATGCGTAGCGTGGTGGAGATCAGTTGCTATCTGGTATTCGCCAGCATGTGGAATTTGCTGGCGGGTTACGGGGGCATGGTGTCCATCGGGCAGCAGGGATTTCTTGGATTGGGCGGTTACTTCCTATTCGTATTCGCGCAGAAGATGGGCGTGAATCCCTTTGTCTGCGTACCGCTGGCGGCACTCGCCGCCGCGCTCGTCGCGCTGCCCACTTCGCAGTTCGTGTTTCGGCTACAAGGCGGGTATTTCGCGGTAGGCACCTGGGTGATGGCGGAAGTGTTCCGCTTGTTCTTCGCCAACATGTCGGCGCTGGGCGGTGGGTCGGGCACCAGCTTGACGGTCATGGTGGGGATCCCCAAGGCAACACGCGAAACGATCACTTATTTTCTCGCGGTGGGTAGTGTCGTGTTCGCCATAGGACTGGTGTACGGGCTGCTACGCTCGCGCTTCGGTTTGGCTTTGACCGCCATACGCGACAGCGAACGCGCCGCGGAAAGCCAAGGCATCGACGTGAAGGCCGTTAAACTCATTGTCTACGTGCTGGCCAGTTTCGGTGCCGGATTGGCGGGCGCGCTCTATTACTTGAGCAACCTGCGCATATCGCCGGACGTGGCCTTCAGCGTGAATTGGACCGCGTTCTCCATTTTCATCGTGTTGATCGGCGGCATCGGCACCATCGAAGGCCCCATCCTTGGCGCGCTGCTGTTCTGGTTGCTGAATAATTATCTTTCCGACTACGGAAGCTGGTATCTCGTCGGCCTAGGCCTCATGGCCATCGTCGTAGTCATCAAGTGGCCGCGCGGAATATGGGGCGCCTTGTCGGGAAAGTTTGGATTACAGTTGTTTCCGGTGCAAAGAAAGATTCTGTGGGAGGAGGGAGGAGGGAGGAGGGACGAGCGGGAGGGGGGAGGAGGGAGGAGGGAGGAGGGGTGAAGCGCATGCATTGCCAGCGATCCAAACGCCCCTTGGTTGCCATGAACTTTGGCCTCTTTGCCAGAAACCGCGGCGCAACCTCGCTTTTACTCCTCCCCATCCCCCTTCCCTCCTCATTCCTCCCTTATTCTTAGGAGCATTTATGAACGACGCCTACATCTGCGACGCCATTCGCACTCCCTTCGGCCGCTACGGCGGAGCGCTTTCTTCCATTCGCACGGACGACTTGGCCGCGCATCCCATCAAGGCGTTGATGGCGCGCAACGCTGGTGTGGATTGGTCCAAGGTGGATGATGTCATTTACGGTTGCGTGAACCAGGCGGGTGAAGATAACCGCAACGTCGCGCGCATGGCGAGTCTGCTGGCGGGGTTGCCAGTGGAGGTGCCTGGTGCCACCATCAACCGGCTATGCGGTTCAAGCATGGATGCCTTGGGAACGGCAGCGCGCGCGCTGCGCTGTGGCGAGGCGGATCTCATGATCGCCGGTGGCGTGGAGAGCATGTCGCGCGCACCCTATGTCGTGAGCAAGGCGGACTCGGCGTTCTCGCGTTCGATGAAGATGGAGGACACCACCATCGGCTGGCGCTTCGTCAACCCGCTCATGAAAGCACGCCATGGCATAGACAGCATGCCAGAGACGGCGGAGAACGTCGCCGTGGATTTCAAGGTCTCGCGTGCTGACCAGGACGCCTTTGCCTTTCGCAGCCAGCAGCGTTACGCCGCGGCCAAGCGAGAGGGATTCTTCGCCCGAGAGATCATGAACATCGCGCTTCCGCAAAAAAAGGGCGAACCGGTCATCATCAAGGACGACGAGCATCCGCGCGAGACCTCGCTGGAGGCACTGGCGAAGTTGAAGGGCGTGGTGAAGGACGACGGATCGGTCACCGCGGGCAATGCTTCGGGTGTGAACGACGGCGCCTGCGCCTTGTTGCTGGCAAGCGCGCAAGGGGCCAAGGCCCATGGGTTGAAACCCCGCGCAAAAATCCTCGCCATGGCCACGGCGGGTGTGCCGCCTCGCATCATGGGCTTCGGGCCCTCACCGGCGATGCGCAAAGTGCTCGCCAAGACCGGACTCAAGTTGAGCGAAATGAGCGTGGTCGAATTGAACGAAGCTTTCGCCGCCCAGGTGTTGGCGGCGCTGCGCGATCACAGTGTCGCGGACGACGCCGCTCACGTCAACCCCAACGGTGGCGCCATCGCCGTGGGTCATCCGTTGGGGGCTAGCGGAGCCCGGTTGGTGATGACCGCGCTTCACCAGCTCGAACGGATTCAAGGCCGCTATGCGCTGTGCACCATGTGCATCGGGGTGGGGCAGGGCATCGCCGTGATCATCGAGCGCATTTAGGCGAAAAATATTTCCGGCAAGGGAGGCCCCCATTGAAACAAGCTATCGGGCCCTACGATGAACGACTGCGCGGGTTTGCTCGCATCGAACAAATCGCCGTCGGCGAAGTGCTCCACGATGTGACCGTGGGGATCGTACCAATAATCGAATATCTGGCTGCCCAGCAGATGGCGGCCAATGCCCCACACGTGCTTGTAACCTTTTTCCCTGAGCCATTCGTGTCCCAACACCTGTGCGTCGAAATCTTGTATCTCGAAGGAAGCGTGATGGATTTTCGCCTTGGGCGCCTTGAACACGCCGATGCTGTGATGATCGGTCCACTCGGTACCGCGATCGCAACGCAAGAAGGCCCCCAACTTGCGGTCCTGGGTGCCTTCGTGAATATAGTCCGAGGGCAGCAAGCCAAAATTGTTGCAATACCAGTCGAGAGTGCGCTGGAAGTCCGTGGCGAAGAACAGCGCGTGGCCCAATCGCAGGATTTGCGCGGGCCCCTTGGGGATGCGCTGAGGAGCGCCGCGTCGGTTTTTCTGCCCGGCGAAATTCACATGGAGTGGCTCGCGCATGGCCAAGGGCGCGGCGGGGGCGATACCGTGCACCACCTCCACGGGCAATCCATCGGGGTCTTTCAACGCGATGCTCATTCCGCCGCCCGGGCCGGAAAGCGCGCGCGGCGCCGAGGCCCCAGGAATCCTGGTAGCAGCCTCGAAGTCCGCCGCGCTCGCCGCGCGCAAAGCCACGCCCGCGAAACCCGCCTTGTCCGCCTTCCGCACGGTGTAGCAATAGGCTGCGGGTCCGGTGCCGCGCATGTACAACGCGTCCGGCGTGCGGTGGGCCGTGACCAATCCAAAATCCGTCATGAAGGCCTCGATCGCATCCAGACCGGGGCTGTAGTAATTCACATGAGAAATATCCGCGATCTTCATTTTTTTCCTCCGGTGATCGGCAACACTCACGGCTTAGTATGACAGGCTGGCGGAATGAGCGCCAAACGAGCACAACAGGAGACATGCAGCCATGCGTAATTTGACTGAAGAGAATCTCACCGATGCGGTACTGAAGAAGCTGGAGGGCGCCACCGATGCGCGCTTCAAGCAGATCATGACCAGCCTGATCGAACATGTGCACGGGTTCGTGCGCGAGGTGCAATTGACCGAGGCCGAGTGGATCACCGCCATCCAGTTCCTCACGGCCACCGGGCAGAAGTGCGACGACAAGCGCCAGGAGTTCATTTTGTTGTCAGACACCTTGGGGGTCTCCATGTTGGTGGATGCCATCAATCATCGCAATCCCTCCGGTGCCACGGAGTCCACCGTGACCGGACCCTTCTATGTGAAGGGCGGCCCCGAAGTGCCCCTGGGAGGGAACATAGCTGAAGGCGTCGAAGGCCATCCCACTTATTTTTCCGGCCATGTGCGCACTCCCGGAGGCGAGCCCATTGCCGGCGCGACCCTGGACCTGTGGTCCACCGACGGGGATGGTTGGTACGACGTGCAGCTAAAAGGCCAGAGTATGCGAGCGCGCGGGAAGGTGAAGACCGACGCGCAAGGCCGCTACAGTTTTTGGACCATCAAGCCAGTGAGCTATCCCATTCCCACCGATGGCCCCGTGGGCAAGATGCTGTTGATGATGGGCAGGCACCCCTACCGGCCCGCCCATACGCACATGATTTTGTCGGCGCCGGGGTTCAAGCCGGTCACGACTCACGTCTTCGTCGAGGGCGACCCCTATCTGGAATCCGATGCGGTGTTCGGTGTGAAGAACTCGCTGGTGTCGGAATTCGTGCAACACCCGCCGGGTGTTGCGCCCGATGGCAAGCGAATGGACAAGGTTTTCTATACGGTGAATTTCGATTTCGGATTGGTGCCGGTGTAAACCCGGCACCTTCACCACGGAAGCACAGAGACACGGAGAAAGGCAATACTAATCAGGCATTTTTCAAGTCCCGGACGAAAGTACGGGTTTGGGAGAGAAGTGCTTTTCTCTGTGCCTCTGTGGTGAAAATCTATTTAAGAATCGGCCGGTGGCTGGTCATTATTATAGCCCTCTTGCGAAGCCCGCATACCGGCCGGTTTCTATGGAAGTGGAAGGACCGTACGCGGCGAAAACCACACGGCCGATACAAGCACCAATCCGAACGCGACCACGGCGCCGAGAGGCACTCCGAGCGGGAATAGACTGCGGACATTGAGGGAGCGGGCGCTGCGCGCCGCGCGCGCTATGAGGATCTCGGCGAAGGCGCTCCGCGTGGCGCTCTGTGCGAACCATTGAGCGCTCTTTAACTCATCCTTCAGTCCCGCGCTGGAATCCGTGGCACCCGCCGCCTGAGCGATGGTCATGGGTCGCGTAAGCCGCCAGAGGAACAAGGCTACAAGGGCAGTCCCGGCGGCGGCAAGAAAGGGCAAAAGCGCCGAGCGCACGGGCTAAGAGGGGAGGGCCTTGGCGATCATCCACAGCGCAACGATGGCCGCGGTGAGCCAGCCCAAGTCGCGTGCGGCGAGGCTCCAGCGCATGCGCGCGGACGCCGCCGAAAGCCATTGATGCAGGGCCTCCCGGTCTGACTTTGCGTGGGTCATGAGAGCGGCGTGTACGCTGCGAAAGATAATGTTCGCCTGTAAGGCGGCCGGCACTTCTCGAACTCTTGGACCATCGTATCATAGGCCGGCGTTGCTTCCGCACGCTTCCAGATCGAAAAGCGGGAGTTATTTCAATGGCCCCGGTGCCCCTCTTATTCAGGGGAGATGGGGCGAAACTTTGGAGAAAGCATGGTTCCTCGAATTCTCGCCTTCGCAGGCAGCACCCGGACAAAGTCTCACAATAAAAAACTCGTTGCGCTGGCGGCGAGCGCGGCGCAAGCCGCCGGAGCGCAAGTGACCCTCCTGGATCTACGCGATTTCCCCATGCCGTTCTATGACGGCGATTTGGAGGCGCAGCTGGGATTGCCTGAAAAGGCAATGGCCCTCAGGGAGTTGATGGTGAGCCACCACGGCTTCTTGCTAAGCTGCCCGGAATACAACGCCTCGGTTTCCGCTGTGTTCAAGAATGCCATCGATTGGGTGTCGAGGCCCCAGGCTGGGGAATCCTCCGCCGTGGCCTTCAAGGGGAAATGGGCGGCCCTGATGTCCGCTTCGCCAGGAAATCTAGGCGGACTGAGAGGCCTCCTCGCGGTGCGCCAGATTCTGAACACCCTGGGTGTACTGGTACTGCCCACCCAACTGGCGGTCGCGCGCGCGAACGACGCCTTCGACGAGACTGGTGCGCTGAAGGACGCCGGACACAGTGGGGCATTGACAGGTATTGCGACCGAGCTGATACGGTATTTGCGGGCCACGGCCACCTCCTAGCGATAAGGGTTTGAACACGAGCATCACGGACTTCTTGCGTTTTTCGATGAAGGTGTATTACAAAGCTACGTGTGGAGGAAGGACTGGTTCAAACTTCGGGCGAGAGGTAGCGCAACAGCTATCCCGCGAGTTTGATAGACCAAATATAAGAGGGACCTAACGTGGCAACCGCAAAAAGCATCACCATTCGACTAGGCCGTCCGGCCGATGCCCAAGAACTGGCGCGCATGTCTCGCGACTTGATCGAACACGGCTTGGGCTGGACGTGGACCCCGGGGCGTGTCCTGCGGGAGATCTGCAACCGCGAAACGGTGACTGCCATAGCCTGCGAGGGCCAGCGCATCGTGGCCTTTGCCATCATGTACTTCGGCGACGAGGATGCCCACCTGAACCTGCTCGCGGTGAAGCCCGAATTTCATGGCAAGGGAGTAGGGCGCCGCTTGATGGATTGGCTACAAAGCTCTTGCTTGACGGCCGGCATCAAGAATGTGGCCTTGGAACTGCGCTCCACCAACCACGCCGCCCGGCTGTTCTACCGCCGGGTGGGTTTCCGTGAAGTGGGCCAAGTGCCTTTTTACTATGCCGAGCGCGAAGCCGCTGTGAAGATGTCCATGGGGCTTGGGGTCAAGCCCACGGAAACCAAGGATGGGGATTCTTCCCGGCTCTGAGGTCTACGGGTACAGGCCTCTTTCCACATGGGCCTGCAGCACGCGTTCGCAGGCCACCACGAAGGCGTCTGTACGTAACGTGATTTTGCGCTGCAGAGCCGTTTCCCAGATGTGCTTGAACGCGCCAATCAGAATCTTGTCCAGTTTCGTGTTGATCTCGTCTTCCGTCCAGAAAAACGAACTGAAGTCCTGAACCCACTCGAAGTAGGAAACCGTCACGCCTCCGGCGTTGGCGATGACGTCGGGGACCACCACGATGCCCCGGTCTTCCAGAACGAGATCCACATCGGGTAGCGTGGGCCCGTTGGCTCCCTCCAAGATGAGCCGGGTCTTGAGATTGGCGGCCCTGTGCGCGGTGATTTGCCCATCGATGGCGGCGGGGATGAGGACATCGCTTTCCACCTCCCAAAATTGGTCGTCCGTAATCTGATCGCCATCCTTGAATTGGGCAATGCCGCCGTGGGCGCGAAGGTTGGCCATGAGATCGGCGATGTCCAAGCCTTCAGGATTGAACACCGCGCCGGAGTGATCTTGCACGGCCACGATCCTCGCCCCGTAGCCCGCGAATAACTCAGCCGCCGCCGAGCCCACGTTCCCGAAGCCTTGTATGGCCACCCGCGCGCCTTCCAGATCGAGATTGATGCGACGCGCGGCTTCGCGCCCAATGACGAACACGCCCCGGCCCGTAGCTTTGACCATGCCCAAGGATCCGCCCAGTTGTATAGGCTTGCCTGTGACCACGCCAGAGGCGGCGGCGCCGATATTCATGGAATAGGTGTCCATCATCCAGGCCATGATCTGCGCGTCGGTGTTCATGTCAGGCGCGGGGATGTCCTTGTCCGGGCCGATAAGCATGCCGATCTCGCTGGTGTATCGGCGTATGACGCGCTCGATTTCCTTCTTCGAGTACTTGCCCGGGTCGATACGAACGCCCCCCTTGGCGCCGCCGAAAGGCAAGTTCACTGCTGCGTTCTTGATGGTCATCCAGGCGGCCAGCGCCATGACCTCCTCCAAGGTCACTCATGGGTGGTAGCGCACGCCGCCTTTACCCGGCCCGCGCGCCAAGTTGTGTTGCACGCGATAACCCTCGAAATGCGCCAGTTCGCCGCTGTCCAACTCCACCGGAATGTCCACGATCAAGGATCGCTTCGGGCAGCGCAACGTATCCGCCAGGTTGGCGAGCGGTCCCAAGTAAGGCACCACGCGCTCGATTTGCGCCAGATAGGTGCCCCAGGGGCTGTGGGGAGTGGGGGAGATGTAGGAAAGGGCGGTCATAACGGTCTCGTGGAGAAGGGACGCGATATTGTGCAGCGAGATTCACTATCATGGCGCATTGGCGCGGTAGCTGGCGCAGCGTACGATGGCGTCCATGACAGCCCCCACTCCATTGACCATCGATGAGTCCGAAGCCGAGATCGTCGCGATTCGGGCGCAGGGAGCGGGCGGGCAGAACGTCAATAAGGTGTCGAGCGCGATTCAACTGCGTTTCGACATCGTGGCCTCCAGTCTTCCCAGCGAGGTGAAGCAAAGGCTTCTGGCGCTACGCGACAAGCGCATCACGCGAGAGGGCGTGCTGGTTCTGCGGGCGCAGCGCCATCGCACCCAGGAAATGAACCGGATCGACGCTTTGGCGCGCCTGCATGAGGTGGTCAACAGCGTGGCGGCGCCGCCACGGGTGCGCCGCGCGACCAAACCGACTTTTGGTTCCCGGCAACGCCGGCTGGCGGTGAAGGCCCAGCGCGCGCAAACCAAGGCGCTGCGCGGACGGGTGTTGGACTAATCACCGCTACTTGGCGTTCCGCTGCCGGTTCTTGTCACGTAGAAACTCGACAATCTTCCAAATCTCATCGGGTTTTAACTTATCAGCGAATGGGGACATGACAGTGCCGCGCCGGCCCTTGGCGATGGCGTTGAAGATCATGCTGTCCGTGGGCTGGTATATCCACTCGTCGTCGGTGAGGTCCGGACCGACCGCACCTTCGGCTTCGTGTCCGTGGCAGGCATAGCATCCCATCTTCAGAAAGAGCTTCTTGCCTTCAACAGCAGCGGCCCCGTCGCGGTCGTAGGGGTTCTTTACCTCATCCGCGGTCACAGCGTTTCCAAGACAGAAAGCCAGCGAGAACGCCAGAGCGAGTACGCTGGCGCGTGCGAACAAAGGTGAGGGCATGATGTTACTCATAAGAAGCGGCGGCGAAGCCGCCGCTTCTAGCTTCTAATTAGTCGTCGAACAATCCAAACACCGTGACATACCCCCCCTTACGGATATCCTTCAGATGGGGCGCGCCGCCACCGCCAATGGTGGCCCAGCCGGTCCATCCGCCGAAGCCCGAGGGTACGGCGATGTATTGCTTGCCGCCAATCACGTAGCTGATAGGGCTGCCGACGATTCCCGAACCGGTTTGGTAGGACCACAGTTCCTTTCCAGTGTCCTGGCCATAAGCTTTGAACTCCCCTTCGGGCGTCCCCGCGAAAACCAATCCGCCCCCAGTCGTCATGACACCGCTCATGAAGGGAGAGGGAGCTTTCACCGTCCATTTCTTCTCCCAGCTCTTGGCGTCGAAAGCCACTAACTGGCCGTGGCCCTTGTTCCACTTGATGCTGCCGATACCCCAATGCGGTTTGCCCTCCGCCAGCTCGCCCTTCGCGCTCTTGATGTCCGTGCAGATCTCGCGGCTGGGGATGAAGACCATCTGCTTATCGGGACTATAGGCCATCGGGTTCCACCACTTGCCGCCTTCGGAGGCCGGGCGGATGTCCTTCGCTTCGTAGGTGTAGCTTGGCACCTTTTCGGGATTGACCATTGGGCGGCCATCCGGTGTGAAGCCGGTGGACCAGCTCACCTTGGAAATCTCCTTGCCGTAGACGAATTTGCCGTTAGTGCGATCGATGCTATAGAGGTAGCCGTTACGGTCACCGTGTAGCCATACCTTCTTGCCGCCGAGATCGGCGAGGATGTGCTCGTTCACGCCATCGAAATCCCAAACGTCGAAGGGCGTGTACTGGAAGTGGAATTTGATGGCGCCGGTGTCCGCGCCCAAGGCCAGGGTGGAATTGGAGTAGAGGTTGTCACCTTCGCGCCCCACGCCGTCCCAATCGGGGTTGGGATTGCCAGTGGCCCAATAGACAGTGTTGAGCGCGGGATCGTATGAGCCGGTGATCCAGGCGGACGCGCCGCCATATTTCAGGTTATCCAAATCGCTGCCCCAGGTATCGGAGCCCGGCTCGCCCGGCTCGGGAATGGTGTAACGCCGCCAGGCCTGCTTGCCGGTTTCCGCATCCAGGGCTTCGATGAACAGCCGCGTCGGGTATTCCGCGCCGGACAGGCCAACAAGAACCTTGCCCTTTACCACGAGCGGAGCAACGGTCATGGTGTAGGCGTTCTTGTGATCGCCCAGCGTGACATCCCAGACCTTTTTGCCTGTCTTCATATCGAGTGCCACCACGTGCGCATCGGGTGTGCTGACGAAGACTTTGTCACCGTACAAGGCCGCCCCGCGATTGCCGATGTCGCAGCACATGGTCTTGCCGATGTCCTCCGGCAGCGGATGATTGTATTGCCAGATCACGGTGCCAGACTTGGCGTCCACGGCGAAGGTGCGGCCGTGCGACGAAGTGACATACATGACGCCGTTATGCACCAAGGGCGTGGTGTTCTGCGCGTCGAGCACGCCGAAGGAAAATGACCACTTGGGGACTAGCCGCTTGACGTTCTTGGAGTTTACTTGCTTCAACTGACTGTGGCGGGTGCTCATGTAATCGCGCCCCACCATGCGCCAGCTATCGTTTTCCTTGTGTGCGTTGAGCAACATGTCGTCGGTCACCCCTTGAGCGAAGGCCACGCCTGCCATGAAAGCCATGGGTAATGCGCTAAGCATGACCGGTGCGCTTCCACACTTCTGATTTGACCGCTTGGAATCAATTTTTCTATCGCCTCCCAAAAAAATTAATTAAGAACCCATGTCCAAGTATTTCCTCGGAGCGGAAGCGAATGACGCCCCACCCTTTGGTGTCTGTTGAGTCCTGGGCTGCCGCGCGAATAGACTAGCCGCAGATGTTGGTGGAATGCAATTAGTGATCTCAGGCACTGTTCGATCCTCCGTGCGCTCATGAGACCGAATACCAGCCGAATTAGGTTAATCTGGAGTCTTCGGAATTTCCTTGGGGCATCCCATGCGCTGGAGAAACATCCTGGCTCTGTGCGCGCCCCTCTTTGCTGGGGCGGCATGGGCCGCCGAGAACTGGGTCGAAGTAGGCGCCGATCCCCAGGGTAAGTATTATGTCGATGCCAACTCCCTGCACGTTGAGGGAGAGACCGCGCGGTTCCGCAAGAAGGGCGTGTACAACTTCATGATTCTGGAAATCTTCGGTGAGAAGAAGGTTTCCTTTCGCGAGAGCGTGGGCACCATCGAGATCGATTGCGCGCGCAGAATTCATCGCATGGTTCAGATGGATATCGTGGGCCCGGATGGGAAAGTTCAGTGGACCACGGGCAAGATGAACCGCATGTGGGAGGACATTCCTCCGGACTCGCTGGCGAATGAAACGCACGCCTATGTGTGCCGTGGAATGACGAGTTCTTAATGAATAGACCCGCGCCAGACCCCTTCAAGGATATCCTCGCCGCCGGTGTCACGCCAGAGCGCCTGCAACACAACCTGGCGGCCTTTGGCGCCATCCTCGCGCACATCAAGAAGCTGCGCGAACTAGATTTGACGGACGTCCATCCCGCGGTGATCTTCGAGCCCACTTCGCCTTACCGCAAAAGGACCAAAGGGTGAAGGCGGCTTTGTGGGCGCAGCCCATCGAGAAACTGGCCCCCTTGATCCGAAGCGGCAAGGTCTCGCCCGTGGCGGTGGCGCAAAGCTGCCTGGAGCGCATAGCCGCCCACGATGGCAAGCTCATGAGCTTCATCCACGTGGCGCAAGATGCATTGGAGCAAGCCCGCCAGGCCGAAGTCCAGATCAAGAGCGGAAACTGGTTGGGGCCGTTGCATGGCATCCCCATCAGGGACTTCTTCGAAATACTATGCATTTGGTTCCTCCGGCTGGGTGATGAATTAGGAATAACTTGATGGTGTCGTGAGACGGCTTGGTCGTGTATTTCTGCGCACACACTTGGCAATAACCAGACCAAACGGGCGCCCGCACCGGTGCCATTGTATTGCCTGCGTTTTTCGCTTTTCATGGCAAGGTGCGTGCATCGCCGCGCCGAATACTAGCACCACGCTGGTGCGCCTTGCCTTCGAATGGAGCGCTACTCGGGTTAGTATTGCGGGCACCGGCTTGACACCGGCATATCCGAATCCCATGGCCAGTCACCCCCTCGAATCCGCCGTCCAATTCGCCGCCGAACACGAAACCTCCTGGAGCAGGGAGACGGGAGATCGGTGGGGAATCCATCAAAACGATCCGCCGCCTTGGAACCGCCTCTTGGGACCTGTGCACGCGCGCGGACCGGTGTCGGGAGTCATCCTTCAAGATGGGAAGGAACTCATCTCGTGGGGTGAACCTGATCGTGCGGACCTTACCTTCAGCGTCGCCAAAACTTATCTCGCGCTGCTGACGGGTGTCGCGCACGACCATGGTCTATTGCCAGATGTGAACGAAGCGGTGGGCGCGCGCGTGCGCGGAATCGGCTTCGATGAAGGGCGCAACGCCCAAATCACCTGGGCCCATCTGCTGCAACAGACGAGCGAGTGGGAAGGCGAGTGCTTCGGTATCCCCGAGCAAGTGGAACGCTACCGCGTGGTGCAGTTTCAGGATGTCAAGGAGGCGGGCAGGAAAGGCGATCCGCGGCCTCTGCGAGCGCCCGGCACTTACTGGGAATATAACGACGTGCGCATCAACCAGCTCTCGCTCGCCTTACTCCACTTGTTTGGGCGCGCGCTGCCAGAAGTGTTTCGAGAAGAGATCATGCGGCCCATCGGTACCAGAGAGGATTGGAATTGGACGGGCTATGACCACGCATGGACCGAGTTGGGCGGGCGCAAGGTTCAGTCGGTTCCGGGCGGCACGCACTGGGGGGCGGGCGTGTCCATCGGCAGCCGCGACCAAGCGCGCGTGGGCCAGATGCTGCTGGACAATGGAATGGCGAAGGGGCAACGAGTGCTTTCCTCTCAATGGATTGCCCGCCTGCGCACGCCTTGTCCCATCGCACCTTATTACGGGTATCTCACCTGGCTCAATCACGGTCGGCGCGTTTTCCCGAGCCTGCCGGAGTCCAGCTACTTTGCCTTTGGGGCGGGGAGTTCCTTCACCTGGATCGAACCCGAACGCCGCATGGTGTTGGTGGTGCGCTGGATCGAGGCGGACCATGCCGGCGAGTTTTTCGGGCGGGTGCTGAGCGCTCTCGATAATTCGTGAAGGAAAGGTAGAGGCCGGAATCAGAACTGCCTAGCCAGTGTGAGATCTGATCTTGCCTTGATCTTCAAGGCGGTCATAAATCAGGCTGGAGAATTGGTCCCAAGGGAGACAGCAACCGGGCCGACTCCAGACATTCCCAGGTCTACGCTCCGGTTACTGGTTCTCGGCCTTTGCTGCCGGTGAGATCAGGAACTACGAGTGGCCGGTGTGCTTCAGATTGCTGACGCCGACGGTTGGCTAAGCCCAAATGACTGCTTACGCTGGCGATGACGGACGGCACTCGACACATAGCGGTAATTCAAATCGCCCGCATAGGTGTCGGCTTGATGTTGTAAAGCGGCTAGTCATTTAATCCTCTAAGCTCAGCGCAATGTTAGGCTGGTTTTTATTGCCAATCCTCTCTATATCCCTTCACTGCAGCATAGTCCATCTTCCAAAATGAGATGCATGATCAAGTGCTCCTATTCGCAACGCGCCGGGTCTCCTCTGCTGGCTAAGCGCCAACTAATGAGTCGCATACTTTTTCCATCCACCTTGAATAGGCACACACATTCACCACTACGACCATACCTCTTCGCAAAGGTACCGTCGTCGTTGCAACTTTGCCGTTTGGTTGCCTAACGAATCCTAGAAAAACCTCGTCCTCCTGGGCCTTGGGTAGAGTTTCTACACTATGTTCGGGCCCGAAATCAGAAATCCATCGGTACGATTCGACTATCGGAGACACTGGAATCGAACAGGCTGAGACAAAGACTAGGGCAATGACTATCTGGACTGCTTTCGGCCGAGTCATAGAGGTAGCCGACAATTATCCCGGGTTCCTTCAAAGCGGACCCCAACTATTCGCTCGGAACTCTTATCAACCTCGTAGTAAACGATGCACTTACGAGCACCTCTCCAACCGAACTCATATTCCATGTTTCCGTTGCGCAGTTGACCAATCGCACCACGCCACTCGCGATATCTGTTCAGACCTATGTTTGGATCGTTAATGCCACTACCCACATCTTCCACTATGGAGTCCTTGAAATTTTGGTGACTATCAAGCTCAGCGCAGCCCACTACGTAGAGCAAGGCCATTAGAGATAAGGGCACCTCTAATAATTCAGCATTCTAGAGTAGTGTGTATGGAATCGATGTGATAAAAAGGCTCGAAGCGCAAAGTGATCCAGAGGCCGATGAAGAAAGACAAACGCAGGAAGCAACCCAAACCCAAGCAGCCTGGATTCTTCGATGTACAAGAGCGCGCCGAGCAACTCACTCGGATGGGAGATCCG
>SHXO01000023.1 GCA_009693245.1 Betaproteobacteria bacterium
ATGCATTCCCCGAAGGCTTTGCGACTCTACGCCATTCAGCGGGGCCTAACATGTAATCACTGGAAAGCGTCCGCGTTATAACACGGACGCTTTCCGTCTATCACGCAATCCCTAGCACCGTGTGGCATCTCGGAAACCACCTCTTTGAGCATACAGACAGCTACCCAATCAATGCCTTGCAAAAGCGCCCTTGCAGGGAACGTGGGGATCCGGTCGCGTTCCGGCGTGCGGGATAGGCGGCCAAGTTCCGCATTTTCTCTGCACCGGGGAGTCCGCCGAGATTATCGGATTTTCTCGCTCGGTTTGCCGTAGGGCCGATGTACTTCGATGGCTGCTGTGTTCGGCAGTCTTCTCGCTGCTCATTCCTGCTCCTCCATAGGCAACGGGAGTTCGAGCAGCAGCGCCGCCGCGGCTTTCTGCCAGTGCAAGCCTGCATGCAGCGAGGCCTGTACGCCGCCGGGCAATGCGCGCGGAGCCACGAATTTGAGCGCGCGCAGCTTCGGCAACTCGTGGCGCTCCACCGGGCTGGGCGCCACGCGCGCCAGCGCATCCGTGACACGCTCCACGGAAAGAAACCGGGAGAGGAGGGCGTAGTCCTTTTCGTTGTACGCGACGATGGTCAGATCGAGCACATCGCCCTTGTCGCCGGAGCGTCCCGTGGCAATGCTGCCGACGCGCTTTGCGCTTACAGAGTGCGTCACTCGTGGCCCCATTCGATATGCGTGGGTACGCGCTCGCGCGGGATGAATCCGGTGATCGATTCGATGCGCGGGCGCCGCTCGCTGCGTACGCTGCCGCAGGCGGCTGGTCCGGAGATTGTGAGCGTGTAAACCTCATCCTCAACCATTTGGGCGATCTGCGCATCATCGCAGCGTGCCGAGACATGCACACGCAATTCCGGGGGTTCCGCGGCGAGCGGAAGCGATGCGGCGCCCAGGACCGAATTCACGCCCACGAGGTCGATGCGCAGATCGGATTCGTTCATCTCGCGCGTGAGACGCAGGCGCAATATCTCGGCGGCATTGCGGGCACGCGCGAGCGCGCCGGTTCCCGCGAAGGCGATCTCGATATCCGCCACCAACCCCCGGCGCGCGAGAAAGCCGATGACCTTGAGGCGTTCTGGCCGTGCGAGCGCGCGGGCACCGGTCATGCGCACGCGATTCGGGCCGGTCTGCTCGAACTCGATGCCGGAGAAATCCAGCACCGCGTCCGGCGTGATGTAGGCGCGCGGATCATGCACCTCGTAGAGCAGTTGCAGCGTGCAACCGGCCACATTGATGCGTCCCGGCTCGCCATCGAGCAGCCGGATGAGCGCTGAACCATCGCGTTGCAGTTCGCCCACCGGGTAGCCGATGCGAGCATATTCCTCGGGTGTCAAATCGGGAACGCCAGGTTCGCTCAAATTTCCCCCGGAAAGCTGCCCGGAACATTCGAGCAGGTGGCCAAGGGTCAATGCGCCCGCAAGTGCCGCGTGCTCAAGTCCAATGGCGTGCACGGGCGCGGCCGCGAACAGCGATGAATCGGCTACCCGGCCGGTGATGACGACATCCGCACCCGCCGCCAGGGCCTCCACCATGGGATCGATACCCAGATAGGCGTGTGCCCCGATCCATTCGCCGCCCGCCGTGGGCTCCATCCATTCGATCTCGCCCACCCGGTTGGCCAGGTCATCGCCCACGACTCCCGCGACGCGCAGATCGCCAGCGCCGGCTTCTGCCGCCAGCTTGCGGACTGCGCGAGCCGCCGCCGCGGGGTTCGCGGCACCGAGGTTCGACAGCACGCGGCAACGCTTGCCTGTGGCCGCAAGCAGCGGCGCCAGGCGCCGGCGCAGTCGCGGGTCATAACCGGTCTGCGCATTCGCCTGGCGATTGCGAAGTGCGGCGATCAGCGTGCGCTCGGCGAGGCACTCCAGCGCGATGGCATCGACGGTGCCAGAGCGCGCCATGTTCACCGCGGGTTCGATGCGATCTCCCGCGAAGCCGGCGCCGGAGCCGATCACATAGGTTGTGGGTGGATTGCTCATCCAAGCGCTAACACTGATTAAGCGCGTTCGCCCTGATCGTGAGCCTGTCGAACGATCGTAGGGCGGTCCTGGCAACGCGCCGATGTTTACGAGACCTCCCGTTCATGGTTCGACAAGCTCACGACGAACGGAATACGTGATCAGCGATTCCCTAGAATAGTTTTTCTGCATTCTTGTAAGCGATTTGTTCCGCGACCTCGGCTGGTAATTGGCCAAGCCAATGGCGGGCTTACTGTGCCAGGGCCGGGACTTGCGGCCAGCGAAAGGGCATCCAGGTATCGCTGCCGTAGAGGAAGCGGTCCGGGAAGCGCAGGAGCAACGCTTTCCATTCCGGGTCGATGCTCCCGCCCGTGGCGAGATCGCGATACGACAAATCCGCCCACAACGCGGGATAGCGCGCCATGAATTCTCCAATCTCCTTGGGCGGTGTGCTCATGCCGGCGTGGGCCCAAATGATCCTGGCCTTGGGGTTGAAGGAAAACAGTAAGGCTATGGCCTGCGCATCGCTGTGGGCGTGAAGATGGAGATTGCGCGTAACGGCGAGGTCCACGAGCTGGCGCATCACGGGCGTATCCACCTCATGGCCGTTTACGTGAAACTCCCCAATGCCACGATAAATTCCCCGTTGCAGTTCCTGTTCAAGGAAGGGAATCAATTCCGGGTCCTTGAACCACACCGATCGCTCGGCCGGCCAAGTCTCCAAACTCTTGGTTTTTCGGTATACCCGTAGCTCGGGAACAAACCGTTCCGGTGCGTGGTTGTAGAGCTTGAGAGTACCCTCGATGGGCGTGGAGGAGAGCAACGCTTTCTTCACGCCTGCCCGGTCGAGCAACTCGATCACGGCCTGCGGCGGATATTCCGCCCAGGCATTGCCGCTGTAATGCAGATGGGCATCGAAGAGCGGAAGTTCCCCTGCTAGCGCAGGGGAACTTAGTATCGAGGCGATAAGGAAATATTTCAGCATGGTCTCAATGAAAAATGTAAGCATCCATGGCGAGCATGCCGTAGATCACTTCGTCGACCAAGCGCTCCACTTGGCGCGATTCGCCGTTAGCGCCCATGGCAATGAACAGCGGTAGCAAATGCTCGTCCTCGGGATGCGCCCGCGCGGCGTTGGGTGCCAGCCGCCGGTAATCCATTAGTTCCTCCAAGTTGCGCGCGCCGATCCGGCGCGCGAACCACTCCTGAAATTCGGTGACGTAGGGTTGCGGCGGGCTGTCGAAGCGTTTGCCGCGAAACTCGCTCAGGTTGTGCGTCATGCTGCCCGAGCCGATGATGAGCACGTTCTCATCGCGCAAGGGCGCCAGCGCGCGGCCCACGTGAACCTGGTAGCTTGGATCGCGCTGCGATTGCAGCGAGAGTTGCGCCGCCGGAATGTCCGCCTCGGGAAACAGGAAGCGCAACGGAGACCAGGCGCCATGGTCCAGTCCGCGCATGGGATCGCTTGCGCAGGGAATTCCCGCCGCTTGTAGTAATTCGGTCACGCGCTGTGCCATGGCGGGCGCGCCGGATGCTGGGTAACGTAGCTCATAGAGCGGTGCCGGAAAGCCGTGGAAATCGTGGATGGTTTGCGGGCGGACCGCGCTGCTCACCACCGCCGATGGGGAATCCCAGTGAGGCGAGATAATGAGTATGGATGAGGGCCGTGGCAGGCGCTTGCCCAAGGCGCTCAAGGCCGCGCCCGCAGCGCCGGGCTCAAGCGCCATGGTGGGGGCGCCGTGGGAGACAAATAGAGTGGGTTGCCTAAGTGTGGGTTGCATAATAGTGTGTTGGGCAAATATGCCGAACCAAAATACAGATGAGCAAGTCTAGTGCAGAACTCGCCTATGTGCACCTTCAGTTCATCAAGGCCCGGCCGTGATCTGCTAACCTGCGCCATACATGGACTCGCCAAAGCGTTTTCGAAGAGCATCTAAATTATTTCTCATATTGGTTGCCGCCGTTTTTTCCGTAAACGCCGTGATCCATGCTGCGCAGCCCTTGCCTTGCCCGAGCGCGCCGGCCGCCGGGTCGGTCCTGGCGCTTGCGCAGACCATCGATATCGCCCTGTGCAACAACCCGCGCACCCGCCAATCGTGGATCGCGGCCAAGGTTTCCGCAACCCAGGCGGAGCTGGCGAGAGTGCCCTACCGCCCGCAAGTCACGGGGAACGCCGGTCTTGATCGCTCGGAGACGAGAAACGTCTCCAATCCGGGCGGCGCGACGGATCTCTCGGCGGTGCTCACTCTGAGTTACCTGCTGCTGGATTTCGGCGGGCGCGAGGCCGGCTTGCGGCAGGCACAAGAAGCCTTGACGGCGGCCAATTGGACGCACAGCGCCACGGTGCAGACAGTGATCCTCGGCGCCGTCACCGCGTATTACCAACTGGCCGGTGCGTCGGAAGCACTCCAGTCCGCGCGCGCCGCCGAGCAATCGAGCATGCAAAACTTGGAAGTCGCGCGTGCGCGATTGAAGGCCGGTACCGCCACCCGCGCCGATGTGTTGCAGGCCCAAACGGCGAACTCGCAAGACCGCTTGAATCGCGTCCAATCGGAAGGCGATCTGGCCAATGCGCAAGGCGTGCTGGCGAGCGCGCTGGGAGTGCCGGTGGATCTGGATCTGAAGGTCGTGGCATCGCGGGACTTCGGCGCGGGGGAAGTAGCCGAGCAAAACGTGCCATCCTTGCTCGCCATGGCGAAACAACAGCGGCCCGATCTGGCGGCGGCTCAGGCGCAGATACGCGCTGCCCGCGAGAACGTTAGGATTCAGGAAAGCGCGGGCCGGCCGGTGCTCTCGCTATCGGGTTCCCTAGGTGCCACGCAATCCGCGCCGGGCTCCGATCCTCGCACTGGGGCCGTGGGTTTGTCGCTGAGCGTACCACTCTATACGGGCAAGCGTACGGCCTACCAGAAGTTGCTGGCGGAACAGCAACTAGAAGCCCAGATCGCGGCCACGGACCGCTTGGGGCAAGACGCGGCCCTCGAAGTATGGCGCGCCTATCAAGACTTGCGCACCCAGCGTCAGTCGGTAATGAGCGCGGAGGACTTGGCCAGCAGCGCGCAGGAGTCCTATAACGTGGCGCTGGGGCGGTACAAATCCGGCGTGGGAACGGTGACGGATTTGCTCAACGCCCAAGCTACCCTGGCCAACGCCAACCAGCAAGACATCCAAGCGCGTTACCGGTGGAATTTGGCCAAGTCTTCCCTGGCGCGAGCCTTGGGAATTCTCGACCGCTCCATGTTCGATACCGCCAACACCAGGTGAGCAAGAATTGAATAAGAGACTGCGGTATTACCTGGCGCGACTGGGAGTCCTGGCGTTGGTGATGGGCGCGGCATACATCGCATGGAATTATTGGCGGGCCAGTAATGAAAAATCCATCGAGGAGCGCTACCGTTTCGAAGAGGTGCGCCGCGCGGATTTACTGCAATCGGTCACCGCCAATGGCACGCTCAATCCCCTCACGCTGGTGAGCGTGGGCACGCAAGTGTCCGGTACCGTCGTGGCCTTGCGCGCGGACTTCAACGACAAGGTGGCGCAAGGCCAGACGTTGCTGGAACTCGATGCCACCACGTTTCGCGCGGCGGTGGAGCAAAGCAGCGGGGAAGTGTCCAACATGCGCTCCCAACTCAAGCTGGCCATGGCGGAGGAAGCACGCATGCACCAGCTCTTCTCCCAGGAGTATGTCTCGCGGCAAGAGCTGGAGCGTGCCATACAAGGACGCGAAACCGCGCAGGCTTTGCTGCGCACGGCCCTGGGAAAACTCGCTCGCGACAACGCCAACCTCGCCTACACCGTGATACGTTCCCCGGTATCCGGCGTGGTGGTATCGCGCGAAGTGGACGTTGGCCAGACCGTGGCGGCGAGTTTTCAAACGCCCACCTTGTTCAAGATCGCGAAGGATCTTTCCGTCATGCGGGTGGATTCCAACGTGGCGGAGGCCGACGTGGGCAAGATCCGCGTGGGGCAGGGCGTGCGCTTGACGGTGGATGCCTTCCCCGAGCATAAGTTCGAGGGCGAGGTGCAGCAAATCCGCCTGAACCCCATCACCCAGCAAAACGTGGTGACCTATAACGTGGTGGTGCACGTGCAGAACAAGGATTTGAAGTTGATGCCGGGCATGACCGCCTACCTCAACGTGCAGATCGAGAAGCGCGCGAACGCCCTGCTCGTGCCCAACGCGGCCTTGCGCTTCAAGCCAAGTGCCAAGGAGCGTACCGAGCCGCGTAAGCGCGAAGGCTCCAATCCCGCGGAAAAGCCGCGCGGGCGCCCCACTACTGTCCATGTCTTGCGCCTAGGCAAGCTGGTGCCAGTAACGCTCGCCATCGGCATCGCGGATAGCCGCTTCAGCGAGGTGTTGTCGGGGGATATCGGCGAAGGCGAGCAAGTGGTGGTGGAAGAATTACTCAGCGAACCCAGCGCTGGCGGCGCACCCCAACCCTTCCGCATGCGCGTCTTCTGATGCAGGCGCAGTTGCACCCCGTGGTGCGCGCCGAAGGCGTGCACAAGCAATACGACACGGACGCCGGGCCGCAACCCGTATTGAGGGATGTGAATCTCACCATCATCCCCGGGGAATTCGTGGCCCTGATGGGTCCCTCGGGTTCCGGCAAGACCACCTTCATGAACATTCTGGGGTGCCTCGATACGCCCACGCAAGGACGTTACTGGTTGGATGGCCAGGACACCGCGTCCTTGACTCACGACCGCATGGCCGGCCTTAGAAACCGCTTCATCGGCTTCGTGTTTCAAGGGTTCAACTTGCTCCCCAGAGTGAACTTGCGGGATAACGTGGCCTTACCGCTGCTTTACTCCGGCATGCCGCGCGTAGAGCGCCAGTTGATAGCGGTGCAAATGCTCAAGCGCGTGGGGCTGGAGCGTTACGCCGAGTATTTTCCCAACCACATTTCCGGCGGCCAGCAGCAAAGGGTTGCCATCGCCCGTGCCTTGGCCAACTCGCCGAAATTGCTCTTGGCCGACGAGCCCACGGGTAACCTCGATACGCACACCAGCGGTGAGATCATGGATCTGTTCACGGAACTCAACGCCAGCATGGGATTGAGCGTGGTGTTGGTTACCCACGAAGCGGACATCGCCCGCCGCGCCCGGCGCCTGGTGAATTTCGTGGACGGGCGCATCGCCTACGACGGGCCCAAGGAGGAATTCGTGCGCAGGATGGAATGGGCGCGGGCATGATCTTCAGCCTACTGCGCGAAGCGCTGCGCAGCATGGCGGGAAACCGCATGCGCACCTTCCTCACCATGCTGGGACTGGTGATCGGCGTGGGCGCGGTGGTGTTGATGGCGGCCATCGGCGCGGGCGCCCAAAGCCAAGTGGAACTCGCTATCCAGAGCATGGGAAGCAATTTGTTCATCGTGCTTCCCGGTTCCTCGACGGCCAGCGGAGTACGCAGCGGCAGCGGCGGTGCGAGCACCCTAACGGGAGCCGATGCCCAGGCCATCGCGGAACTCCCCGCGGTGGCGGCGGTGGCGCCGCTCTTTCCTGGGTCTGGCCAAGTGGTTTACGGGGCGGCCAACTGGAGCACCCAAGTGCTGGGAGTGACGCCGTCGTATTTCGAGGTGCGCGGCTGGCGCATCGAACAAGGCTATGCCTTCGCCGATACGGATTTGCGCGCCATGGCCAGGGTGGCCTTGTTGGGGGGGACGGTGGCGCGCCAGTTATTCGGCGAGGAATCGCCCGTGGGTAAGACCGTTCGCATTCGCAACGCACCCTTCACCGTCGTGGGCACCTTGGCGGCGAAGGGGCAAAGCTTCGACGGGCGCGACCAGGACGACACCGTGCTGGTGCCACTCACCACCGCGCGGCGCAAACTCTTCGGCTCGCCATTTCCCGACGCCGTGCGCATGATCATGGTGCAAGCGGTTTCCGGTGACACGATGGCGAGTGCCGAACGCTCCATGGGTGGGCTGTTACGCGAGCGTCATCGCATCCCCCCGCAAGGAGAGCCCGATTTCATGATCCGAAATTTGAGCGCGGCGGCCGATGTTCAGGCGCAAACCACGAAGGTCATGTCCATGATGCTGGGCGCGGTCGCCTCCATCTCGCTGGTGGTCGGAGGCATAGGCATTATGAACATCATGCTGGTGTCGGTGACGGAGCGCACGCGCGAAATTGGAATACGCATGGCCGTGGGCGCGCGCAGGCGCGACGTACTCCTTCAGTTCCTGCTGGAAGCGCTGGTGGTGTCCGTGATGGGTGGCGTGATCGGCGTGGGGCTGGGCATTGGTTGCGCTTATCTGGTGAGCCAGACCGCGGGCACCTTCGTGGTGGTGACGCTCGCCTCGGTGGCGCTTGCCTTCGCCGTGGCGGCGGCGGTGGGCGTGTTCTTCGGTTTTTATCCCGCGCGCAAGGCGTCCCTGCTCAAGCCAATCGAAGCCCTTCGATATCAGTGACCGAGGGTTGCGGAAGCTTCTTGAGGTAGCGGGAGAGGAACTCCTCCGGGGGAATGGGCGCGGTGGCGAGGAACCCCTGATAATTATCGCAGCGCAGTTCTCTTAGTGCCTGTAACTGAGGTTCGCTTTCCACGCCTTCGGCGGTCACGGTCAATCCCAGGCTGCGCGCCAATGCGATGATGGCGCGCACGATGGCTGTCGCGTCGCTGCTGTCCTCGATACCCTCAATGAAAGACCGGTCGATCTTGATGGCGTGAATGGGAAGGTAGCGTAGGTAACTCATGCAGGAATAGCCGGTGCCGAAGTCGTCGATAGTGATCTTTGCCCAGGCGGCCGCCAAATTCCATAGGACCCCGGCTTCGCGCTGCTCCTGCTCGTGGGCCAGCATGGATTCGGTGATTTCGAATTCGAGGAGTTTGCCATCCAAGCCGCCTGCCACCAACAGGTTCTCGAAATGATCGAGCAAGGCCTTGCCATGGGCGAACTGCCGGGCCGATACGTTGACCGCGATGCGCGGCACATCGAATCCCTGGTCTATCCAGGTACGGATTTTTTCGCAGGTTTTGCGCAAGACTTGCTCGCCCATGGGGATGATGAGCCAGGTTTCCTCCGCGACGCCGATAAAGTCCTTCGGCGGCAACAGGCCGCGCTCGGGGTGTTGCCAGCGCACCAGCACTTCGGCTCCCACCAGAGCCTGCGTTCGCACATCTAATTGCGGTTGAAGCAGAATGAGTAGTTCATCTTGCTCCAAGGCATGGCGAAACTCGCGTTCGAGGATGACTTTTCTGGTGAGGCGGTGGGCAAGCTCCTGGGAAAAGAAACGAATCTGGCCGCGCCCGTAGGCCTTCGCCTGGTACATAGCGGTATCCGCCCGTTGTATTAGGGTAGCGGCATCGCCGCCATCTTCCGGAAACACGGCGATGCCGACACTGGCGCCCGTCAGCAAGGAATGCCAGTCGATGCTTAAGGGCTCGGCCAAGGATGCCGACAGTTTGCTGGCGATGGTACTCACATCCTGGGAATCCTGGACTCCCTTGAGCACGACGACAAATTCGTCGCCACCGAGTCGCGCCACCGTGTCTTCCCTGCGTACGCTGGCTTCGAGGCGGCGCGCCACTTCGCGCAGCAAGTTGTCCCCGGTTTCATGTCCCAAGGTGTCATTGACGTTCTTGAAGCGGTCGAGATCGATGAACAGCACGCCCACTTTGAGGCCTGTGCTCATGGCGTTGTGCAGGCGGTCGTTGAGCAGGGCGCGGTTGGGTAACCCGGTGACCTGGTCGCGCGTGGCCAGGTATTCGCTACGATCCGAAGCAATTTTCATTTGCGTGATATCGCGCCCCGTGCCGCGGTAGCCCACGAAGGCGCCCGCTTCATCGAAGATCGGTTTGCCGTTCACGGAAATCCAACGTGGGGCGCTGGCACTCTTCATCACCAAATCACGAAAGGGTTTGCGCGCCTGGAGGGTTTCCCAGTGCTCCTGCCTCGCTTGCTCGGATTCGAATTCGGCGGCTACCTCGAATCTTGTTTTTCCAAGGAGGTCTTGCACGGGGAGAATGGACTTTTCGGCGGCGTTATCTGGGAAGTAGGTGAAGCGTAAGCCAGCGTCTTGTTCCCAGTAGAAGTCGGAAGACAAGGCGGCCAGATCGCGAAAGCGCTCCTCGCTCTGCCGCAGGGAGCGTTCCGCGCGCTTCTCCTGGGTAACATCGGTACCCGTACCCCGGTAGCCGGTAAATAGCCCCCCGGCGCCGAATAGGGGGTCGCCGTTGATGAGGTAGTAGCGATCCTGCTCACGGTCTCGCAGCAGCAAATCGCGAAAAGGCCGCCGGTTTTCGAGGGTGGTGGCATGCTGTATCTTGGCTTCCTCGCTTTCCCACTCGTAGGACATCTCGAAGCGCGTCTTCCCCAGGTAGGACGAGGATGCCTTGTCGTTATGACTCGCGGCATTGCCGGAGAAGAAGGTGAAGAGCAACCGCTCGTATTGCTCCCAGTACCAGTCGGAGGCGAGCTCGGTGAGATGGCGAAAGCGCTCCTCGGTTTGCTTGAGCGCGCGTTCGTCTCGTTTTTCATGGGTGATCTCGCGGGTAACGCCACGATAGCCGGCGAACTGCCCCTCATCGTCATGGCGGGGTTCTCCGCATACCAGAATCCAGCGGTCGGCCTTGGGATCCCGCAACAGCAGATCGCGAAACGCCAAGCGTTGCTCCAGCATGGCGCGATGCACTTGCTTGGTCTCTTCGCTCTCCCACTCGAAGGGGAGTTCGAAGCGTGTCTTGCCCAGCGAGGCGCCCGGGTCGTGCAGATGGGCGCCCTGATCGAACTTGGAGAAATAGGTAAAACGCAGATTCTCGTCCTGCTCCCAATACCAGTCGGAAGATAGCCTAGCAAGGCCGCGAAAGCGGTCCTCGCTCCAGCGTGCCCGCTGCTGTGCCGCGCGCAGCCTGCTGGCATCGCGCAGCGTTGCCATGACCAGCGCTTGGCCTTTGACCGGGAAGCTGCGCAAACCCACCACTAGACGGCTGCCGTCCTTGCGGGCAAGCGTAATGTCCTTCAAGGTGTCCGCGGAGCCGGACGGCTGCTGGGCGCCACGCTTTCCCGATGTACGGCGCCCCGGTTGGTCGTGTATTAGCACGTCCATGCCCAGGGACAGGAGTTCGTGTCTGGAGTAACCGGTCAATCTCACCGCTTCGTCGTTGACGGCGGTGATCTTTCCAGACGCCTCCGTGAGGAGGACGGCGTCCGGCATCATTTCGATGGCCTCTACGAGGGCGGACAAGCTCATGATTTTTCAGGGGATGATGGCCATGCGTCTGGCTTGTGCTTCGACGGGGGAATGGAGATCGCGCTAAAGGGGGCCGTGTGCATCGAAGCGGTCATGTTCTTGTAACCCTCCGGTTTTCGGCCGCGAATGAGAGGGCTTTAGGCGGGCGTGGAAAAAACGGACTGCAGGGGCCGGTGGGCTCGAAAATCCTAGGGGTATAAGTCCGTGGCAGTCCTCTAGGTGCGCTGGCGGGTCCGTACAATGGCGGGTTTTGGTATCGATCCCCGCCATGACGGCCTACACCCTGCGCGATATAGAGCGAAACCTCGACAGCCGCTTCGTCGAGCGGGGCTCCCAGTACGCGAGGGAAGGGCACGTAAGCGCTCTGAAGCGCGGGGAGCGCCCGGGCTCGCTGACGGCGCGGGTGAAGGGTAACGAGATCCAGCCCTATGAAGTTTCCGTCCTCGTGGTACGAGGTCGCACCGGGGCAAACATTTACGGCGTGTGCAGCTGCCCCATGCACATCAACTGCAAGCACGTGGCGGCGGCGCTGCTCGCGCACTTAAATGGTAGCGCCGAGCCCGCCCGGCCCAAAGCGGCACCGGCGCCCGCGGCGCGCCCGCGTGCCCCCGCACCCGTACGCAAGGAAATGTCCCCGGCCTTGCAATCTTGGCTGGATCTTACGGCGCGCACGGCGGCCCCCGAGGTTCCCACCGAGCAATATGCGCCGGGCACCATTCACCGGCTGCTCTATGTCCTGAAAATCCATGAACACTTGGGCGAGCGGCGCCTAGGACTGCGTACCATGATCGCGCGCATCCTCAAATCCGGCGAGTATGGTTCGGCGGCCTCATGGACGAATGTGCAAGGCGCGCTGGAGCGCCCGCCTGCCTTCGTGCTGGCGGACGACTTGCGGGTATTGCGCCAGCTCTTACTCGACGCGCAACGAAGCGTGGATGGAAGTTTCTTTCTGCACGGCGCCAATGGGGCGGACCTGCTTGCGCGCATGCTGGCCACCGGGCGTTGTCATTGGGATTCGCTCAGGGGGCCCGCGCTGAAACTCGCGGGCGAGCGCACGGGAAGCATCGCCTGGGAATTCGATCACCTCGGCACGCAACGCCTGCGCATCGCCACGCAGCCCGCGAGCAACACGTTCCTACCACTTGGACCACCATGGTACGTCGATACCGAGCGCGGCGAGTGCGGCCCCATTGTGCTGGCGGTCCCCATGCATCTGGCGGACTTGCTGGCGCGCACGCCGGAAATACCAATGGACCAGGTGGAGCCCGTGCAATCCTCTCTCGCGGCCCTTCGCATGGGCGCCCACGTCCCCCTCCCGGTCGTTCCCGAGACACAGGACGTGAGCGCGAAGACGATCACGCCTTGCCTGCGTCTGATGTCCCTGGTTACCCATGGCATTTATGGCGCGCGCAATCATCCCTTCGGGGAGCCGCTCGAGGTGGCTACCCTGAGCTTTGACTACGATGGTGTTCCAGTAGCCCGCGACACGCCGGGGTTGGTGACCAGTTTCCGCGACGGCAAGCTGTGGCGCATGAAGCGTGACGCCAAGACGGAAAGGGCCGCCCACCGAGTGCTGGAGCAAGCCGGGTTCGCGAAGGTGTCGTACGCCCTGCGCCATTACACCGGCGCGCACAGGAACGATTACACCATGATGGACCCGGACGATTGGGTAGCCTTCATGGCTTTCGATTTTCCCAGGCTCGAGTCCCAAGGCTGGCGCCTGGAGACAGACGAAAATTTCCGTTTTCGCGTGGCGCGGGTGTCTGATTGGTCGGCGCGAATCGAGACATCGGGCCAGGATTGGTTCGACTTTCATCTCGAAGCCGATATCGATGGTAAGCGCTCCGACTTGCTGCCCATCGTGTTGGCCGCTCTACGCGACGATGCGGACTTGGCCCTCACGCTGAACGATCCCAAAACCGCCGCGGACCAGCAGATCATCCTTACGCTAGACGATGGTCGTTTGTTCCCCGCGCCCGTCGCGCGCTTGCGTGGCATCTTGGCCATCGTGCACGAGTTGCTCGACAAGGACAGTGACACGGCGCGGCTACCACGATTGGACGCGGCGCGCTTGGCACATCTGGAAGCATCCACCGATCTGCGCTGGCAAGGCGGCGAGGACCTGCGCGCGCTGGGGCGGCGGCTTGCGCACTTCGAGCGCATCGCCCAGGTGGCCGCGCCGCCTGGTTTTGGGGCGTCACTACGCGCCTACCAGAGCGATGGCCTGTCGTGGATTGGGTTTTTGCGCGAGTTCGGTATCAACGGAATTCTCGCCGACGACATGGGCCTGGGCAAGACCGTGCAGGCACTTGCCCACGTGCTGCTGGAAAAGCAGAGCGGGCGCTTGGACCGGCCGGTGCTCGTAATTTCGCCCACCAGCGTGCTGCCCAACTGGCGCGCCGAGGCCCAGCGCTTCGCGCCGCAACTGCGCGTGCACGTCTCCCACGGATTGGACCGTAAGGCCGCCTTTGGCCAGTTCGCGAATGCCGACGTGGTGCTCACCACCTATCCCTTGCTCGCCCGCGACAAGGATGTCCTGCTCAAACAACCATTCCACTTGGTGATCCTCGACGAAGCCCAACTCATCAAGAACGCACAGACCCAGGCGGCGCGCATCGCCGGCCAGTTGAATGCGCGCCACCGCCTGTGCATGACGGGAACGCCCCTGGAAAATCATCTGGGCGAACTATGGTCGTTGTTCCACTTCCTGATGCCAGGGTTTCTCGGGGACGAGAAAACCTTTCGCCGCACCTATCGCACTCCCATCGAGAAGCACGGCGACGAATTCAGAAGGCAAAGCCTCGCCCGGCGCATCCGCCCTTTCATCTTGCGCCGCACGAAGGAGCAAGTGGCCGCCGAATTGCCGCCCAAGAGCGAGATCCTGCGCAGCGTGGAATTCGGGGGGGCGCAGCGGGACCTCTACGAAGCCGTGCGAGTCAGCTTGCACGAGAAAGTGCGCGCCGAAATTCAAGCGCGCGGATTCGCGCAGAGCCACATCATCGTGCTCGATGCGCTTCTCAAGTTGCGCCAAATCTGTTGCGACCCGCGCTTGCTCAAGATCGACGCAGCCAAGAAAGTGAGGGACTCCGCCAAACTGCAAATGCTCATGGAGATGCTGCCGGAGCTGATCGATGAGGGCCGCAGCGTGCTGCTGTTCTCCCAGTTCACCAGCATGCTCGCTCTGATCGAAGAGCGACTCAAGGCGCTTGGCATTCGCTACGTAAAGCTCACGGGCGACACCCGCAACCGCGAGCAACCGGTAAAGGCCTTCCAAAACGGCGAGGTGAAGTTGTTCCTCATCAGCCTGAAGGCCGGCGGCACCGGCTTGAATCTTACCGCCGCCGACACGGTGATTCATTACGACCCGTGGTGGAACCCCGCGGTGGAAAACCAAGCTACCGACCGCGCGCACCGCATCGGGCAAGACAAACCGGTGTTCGTCTACAAACTCATTGTCGCCGGCAGCGTGGAAGAAAAGATCACGGCCATGCAGAAGAACAAGGCGGCACTGGCCGCGAGCTTGCTGGACGGCGCCCAGAAGGGCGGGACCGCCCTGAGTGCCGAGGACATAGCGGCATTGTTCGAGCCGATGGCGTAGGCGTAGAGCGCGGGGAATACGAGTTCAACGAGTATTGAGTCAGTGCGCGGTGCTACAGAAATTTCCGAGTAAACGAGAAAGTTCTTCGGACCGGTTCTCCAGCGTGGCAAAACTGCGGTCACTCTCTTCGATGGTGACGATCCGCGCATGGGGCGGGGGGCTGGACTTCCGACCAAACACCACCTTCGGCTGTCGACGAGCCATCGTCGACCTTGGGCTTGCTCGCGCTCGGTCTTTGTAGTATTTCCTACATGCGCTCGCGCCGACGAAGTGCGCGGAGTGGCTGTGCAGGAGAAGTAGTACAACAAGCATGAGAGCGCCTCGGAGCCCACCGCTCCGAGGCGCAGAGAGTGCGGCTCGTGCGGTCTGAAGAGCTCACCTAGCTAGATCGCCATCATATCGACGAACTCGTTCACCGGGGTGGCATCGAGTTTCTTGGCGTCTAGACAAAGATCCAGGATGGCTTGTTGCTGTTTCGCGGGAAAGCGGCGCGCTAAATTCGTCTTGAATTTTTCCACCAGCACGGGCATGCCTTCCTTGCGGCGGCGTTTGTGGCCGATGGGGTATTCCACCACGATCTCCTTCATCTTCTTGCCGTCCTTGAATTCCACCGTGAGGGCGTTGGCGATGGAGCGCTTCTCGGGGTCGTGATAATCCTTGGTGAATTGCTTGTCTTCCACGCATTCGATCTTGTCGCGCAGCTTGTCGATGCGCGGATCATTGGCGATGTTATCTTCGTAGTCCGGCGCCGTGAGGCGGCCGAAGAGAATCGGCACGGCCACCATGTATTGCACGCAATGATCGCGGTCGGCCGGGTTGTTGAGCGGCCCTTTCTTGTCGATGATGCGGATGCAGGCTTCGTGGGTGCGGATGGTGATTTTCTTGATGTCCTCGGCGCTTTTCTTGAGCTTGGCAAGATCCGCGTGAATCTGCATGGCGGCTTCCACGGCGGTCTGGGAATGGAATTCCGCTGGGAAGGATATCTTGAACAGCACGTTCTCCATCACGTAGGAGCCGTAGGGGCGCTGGAACTTGAAAGCGTTGCCCTTGAACAGCACGTCGTAGAAACCCCAGCCCTTGGCGCTTAGCACGGAGGGATAACCCATCTCGCCGGTCTTGGCGATTAACGCGAGCCGCACGGCGCGGCTGGTGGCATCTCCCGCCGCCCAGCTCTTGCGCGATCCGGTGTTGGGCGTGTGCCGGTAGGTGCGCAATGCTTGCCCATCCACCCAGGCCAAGGACAAGGCGTTGATGATTTCTTCCTTGTTCAAGCCCATCATCTCGGCCACCACGGCGGTAGAGGCGACCTTCACCAACACCACGTGATCCAGGCCCACCTTATTGAAACTGTTCTCCAATGCGATGCAGCCCTGAATTTCGTGGGCCTTGATCATGGCTGTCAACACGTCCTTCACCGTGAAGGGCTTCTTGCCCTTGGCCAGCGCGTTGCGGGAGAGCCAATCGGCGGCGGCGAGAATGCCGCCCAAATTATCCGAGGGATGTCCCCACTCGGCGGCGAGCCAGGTGTCGTTGAAATCCAGCCAGCGGATCATCGTGCCGATGTTGAATGCGGCTTGAATGGGATCAAGTTGAAAGGAAGTGCCAGGCACTTTCGCACCGTTGGGCACCATCGTGCCGGGTACCACCGGCCCAAGAAGCTTGGTGCACGCCGGATATTCGAGCGCTTCGAAGCCGCAGCCCAGCGTATCCATCAAACAGTAACGCGCCGTATCGTAAGCCTCCTGGCTGCGGATCGTATAGTTGGAAACGTAGTGGGCGATGTCGGCGAGAACTTTGTCGGGCTTGGGACGTACGTTTGAGATGTGGGCGGACATTGGGATAGTTGTATGGTTGGTTAGGCGTGAGGCGTCAGGTGTGAGGCGTAACGTCAAAAGCGCGAATCCTGGTTTTACGCCTCACGCCTGACGCCTCACGCCTCACCGGTTTTCAATGGGCACCCACTTCAAATCCTCCGGCCCCGTGTAGTGGGCGCTGGGGCGGATGATCTTGCCGTCGATGCGTTGTTCTATGACGTGGGCGGACCAGCCGGCGGTGCGGCTGATAACGAAGACCGTGGTGAACATGGCGGTGGGCACGCCCATCATGTGGTAGCTGGTGGCACTGTACCAATCCAGGTTGGGGAACATTTTCTTCTCGCGCCACATCACGGTTTCGATGCGCTCGGAAATATCGTAGAGCTTCCTATCGCCGGCATCCTCCGAGAGGATGCGGGCGACTTCCTTGATGACCTTGTTACGTGGGTCGGCGATGGTGTACACGGGATGGCCAAAGCCAATGATGATCTGCTTCTCGGCAATGCGGCGCACGATGTCGGCTTCCGCGCTGCCGGGTGAGTCGTAGCGGCCGATGACATCGAAGGCGAACTCGTTGGCACCGCCATGCTTGGGGCCCTTCAAGGCACCGATGGCACCCGTGATGGCCGAGTACATATCCGAGCCCGTGCCCGCGATTACCCGGGCGGCGAAGGTGGATGCGTTGAATTCGTGCTCCGCGTAGAGGATAAGCGAGGTGTGCATGGCGCGCTCCCACAATAGCGAAGGGGGCCGGCCGTGCAACAAATGCAAGAAGTGCCCGCCCACGGAATCGTCGTCAGTCTCCACCTCGATGCGGCGTCCTGAATGGGAGAAGTGATACCAGTACAGCAACATGGAGCCGAAGCTCGCGATCAGGCGGTCGGCAATATTGCGCGCAATGGCGAGTTTATGATCCTCCGGCTCTGGCAGCACAGCGCCCATGGCCGAGCAGCCCGAGCGCAACACGTCCATGGGATGGGTGTTGGCGGGAATGCATTCGAGGATGTCTTGCACCGTGGCGGGTAATCCGCGCAGCGCTTTCAATTTGCGCTTGTAGCCCGCCAATTCGGCGGAGTTGGGTAGTTTGCCGTGAATGAGCAAGTAGGCCACCTCCTCGAATTGCGCGCTGCTGGCGAAGTCGAGAATGTCGTAACCACGGTAGTGCAAATCGTTACCGGCCAGGCCTACGGTGCACAGCGCGGTGTTTCCGGCCGGTACGCCGGACAGGGCGACGGATTTTTTGGGTTTGGGTGCGGCGGGCGCCGGTGTCTGCGTGCTCATGGGTGTCTCATTTTTCCTTGGCGAAAAGCTGGTCAAGCTTACTTTCGTAATCGTGATAGTCGAGGAAGTCGTAGAGTTCCGCGCGCGTTTGCATGGTGTCCACGACGTTTTTCTGAGTGCCATCGCGGCGCACGCTTTGGTAGACGTTCAGCGCGGCTTTATTCATGGCGCGGAAAGCCGATAGCGGATAGAGCACCAAGCTCACGTTGGCCGAGCGCAGCTCATCCACGGTGAAGAGCGGGGTGCTGCCGAATTCCGTAATGTTCGCCAGCACGGGAACCTTCACCTCACCGGCGAATTGCCGGTACATGCCAAGCTCGGTCATCGCCTCGGGAAAGATCATGTCCGCGCCGGCTTCCACGCAGGCACAGGCGCGGTCCACGGCGGATTGCAGGCCTTCCACGGCGAGCGCATCGGTGCGGGCCATGATGACGAAATCGGGATCGGTGCGCGCATCCACCGCGGCTTTGATGCGGTCCACCATTTCCGCCTGCGAGACGATTTCCTTATTGGGGCGGTGGCCGCAGCGTTTGGCTTGCACCTGGTCTTCGATGTGCATGGCCCCGGCGCCAAATTTTATGAGGGACTTCACCGTACGCGCGATGTTGAAGGCGCCCCCGAAACCGGTATCCACATCCACCAGCAAGGGCAGGGCGCACGCATCGGTAATGCGGCGTACGTCGGTCAGTACGTCGTCCAGCGTGCTGATGCCCAGGTCCGGTAGCCCCAAGGAGCCGGCGGCGACACCTCCGCCAGAGAGGTAAATCGCGCGGTAGCCTGTACGTTGCGCAAGGCGCGCATGGTAAGCGTTAATCGCGCCGATGACTTGCAGTGGTTTTTCGTCGGCAACCGCTTGCCGGAAGCGGGCGCCCGCGGACGCAAGAGTCATGTTATCCGAGCAAATGTTTGACGGCGTCGCGCTCTTCGAGCAATTCCTTGTGAGTGGCCTGCATGCGCGCCTTGCTGAATTCGCTGAGCTCGATGCCCTTCACCACTTCATAGCGACCGCTCTTGCAGGTCACTGGATAACCGTAGATGCATCCTTCGGGAATGCCGTAACTACCATCCGAAGGCACGCCCATGGAAACCCAGTCGCCCGCGCGCGTGCCGCTGACCCAGTCGCGCACATGATCCACGGCGGCGTTGGCCGCGCTGGCGGCGCTCGACAAGCCGCGCGCTTCTATGATGGCGGCCCCGCGCTTTTGCACAACGGGGATGAAATGATTTTCCAACCAACTCTGGTCGTTAATGGCGCCCCAAACTTTTTCGCCATCGGCCTCGGCCTGGAACAAGTCCGGGTATTGCGTGGCGGAGTGGTTACCCCAGATGGTGATCTTGCGAATGCTGGATACGGGTTTGCCTATCTTGCCAGCTACCTGCGAGAGTGCGCGGTTATGATCCAGCCGCATCATGGCGGTGAAGCACTCGCGCCTCAAATCCGGTGCGTTGCGCATGGCGATATAGGCATTGGTGTTGGCCGGGTTACCCACCACCAGTACTTTCACATCTGGCTTGGCCGCCTCGTTGAGGGCCTTGCCTTGGGTGGTGAATATGGCGCCGTTGCTCTCCAGCAAATCCTTGCGCTCCATGCCCTTGGCGCGGGGGCGTGCCCCCACCAGCAATCCGATATCGATATCCCGGAATGCGGTCTTCGGATCATCGGTGATCACGATGCCCTGGAGCAGAGGGAAGGCGCAGTCTTCCAATTCCATCACCACGCCCTTCACGGCGGCCATGGATTGGGGAATATCCAGGAGTTGCAATATGACGGGCTGGCCGGCCCCCAGCATTTCGCCGTTGGCGATACGGAACAACAGGCTATAGCCGATCTGGCCGGCAGCGCCGGTGACCGCTACTCTGACAGGAGCTTTCATGGGGTGATCCCGCTTGATTGAGAGTTAGCTCGTAGCTCCCGCACCAGCGGGCAGCGGGGGCTATCGAGGGCAGATGCGAAACGCGTGATGGTAGCGAACCACCCCTCGGCATGTCAACGACAAGTCCCATGTCTTATATAAGACTGGCGTAGACGAAGCATGGGACAATGTGCTAAATAGCGGTTGCGCCATGAAGCCCCAAAACGATTCCCCCGCCTTCCATCCCATCTACCGCCAGATCAAGGCCTTGATTACGCAAAGCCTGGTGGCGGCCGAGTGGAAGCCAGGCACCATGATCCCCAGCGAGCTGGACTTGGCCAAGCGTTACAACGTGAGCCAAGGCACCGTGCGCAAGGCGATCAGCGAGCTCGCGGAGGAAAAGCTGCTCGTCCGTTATCAGGGACGGGGCACTTTCGTGGCCTCCCATGCCGAGGAGCGCGTGCAATTTCCCTTCTTGCGCATCACGCCGGACCAGGGAGAACTCGCGAGCCTGAGTGCTACGTTGACCGGCTTGGAACGCCTACGGGCCGATGCGCGCTGCGCGCAGGCGCTGCGGATCAAGCGCGGCGCTTCCGTGTTTCGGCTCATAAGACGCCTGGCGCTGAACGGCAATGACGTGTGTTTCGAGGAGGTGCACCTGCCAGCGGTGTTGTTCAAAGGCCTGTCCGAAGCGCTGGTGGAACGCCATGAGTGCATGCTCTATAGCATGTTCGAAGGGGCGTTCGGTGTGCGTGCCCTGCATGCCCATGAGCGCATCCGGGCCGTGGAATCCATGGGCGAGGCGGGACGAGCGCTCAAGGTGGCGCTGGGAACCCCGCTATTGCTGGTGGAGCGCGTGACCACCACCTATTCTGGTATTCCGATGGAATGGCGGATGAGTTACTGCGACACCCGCTTGCATCATTACAGGAACCTCATTAACTGATTGCGCGATCGGGGGCGAACAAAAATGTCCACTAAGAGCGAGCCGATGCCGAAAAAACGGCCCAAGCACCTGAATCTCGTGAAGATCCGGCTACCCTTGCCGGGGGTGATATCCATCATGCACCGGATCAGCGGCGCGGCGCTATTCCTGTTCCTACCCTTGCTGCTGTGCTTGTTTCAATCGAGCGTGAGCACCGAGGCGAGTTATAAGCAGTTCCAGCTAGCGCTGGCGAATCCGCTCCTCAAGCTGCTTTTGATCGCGCTCCTTTGGGGCTTCTTGCATCATTTCTGCGCGGGCATTCGTTATCTGGCGCTGGATGTGCACTGGGGTACGGAGCTCAAGACGGCGCGCGCGACGAGTTGGGCGGTCCTCGCGGTGAGCCTGGTGCTCACCCTCATTCTTGGAGCGCGTATATGGTAGCCGGCAAGGTGGTGGTCGGAGCCCATTACGGTCTGAAGGATTGGCTCGCCCAGCGCGTGACCGCCGTGGTGATGGCGCTCTATTCGCTTTGGATGTTCGGCTTGATACTGGTGTCGCCGCCCAACGATTTCGCGGCCTGGCGCTGGTTGTTCTCCCACTCCGGCATCAAAGCTGCGACCTTCGTCTTTCTCGTCAGTTTGTTCTGGCACGCCTGGATCGGTGTGCGAGACATCTTCATGGATTACATCCAGGACACGTGGCTGCGCCTCTTGCTGCAAGTGCTGGCGATCGTTGCCCTGGTGGGCTATGCCGGCTGGTCCATTCAAATTCTGTGGAGTATCTAGATGGCATTGCCGAAACGAAGCTTCGATGCGGTGATCGTGGGGGCAGGCGGGGCGGGCATGCGAGCCTCGCTGCAACTCGCTGAGGCCGGCTACAAAGTGGCGGTGCTGTCGAAGGTATTCCCCACGCGTTCGCACACGGTGGCCGCCCAAGGCGGAATCGGGGCGGCCCTCGGCAATATGGGAGAGGACAATTGGCTCTGGCATATGTACGACACCATCAAGGGGTCGGACTATCTGGGCGACCAGGATGCCATCGAATTCATGTGCCGCATGGCGCCCCAGGCAGTGATCGAGCTGGAACATTTCGGAATGCCCTTCGACCGCAATGACAATGGCTCCGTCTACCAACGCCCCTTTGGCGGCCATTCGCAGAATTTCGGCGAGCGCCCGGTACAGCGCAGTTGCTGCGCGGCAGACCGCACCGGTCACGCCATGTTGCACACCCTCTATCAAAGAAACGTGCGCGCCAACACCCACTTCCTGGTCGAGTGGATGGCCTTGGATCTCATTCGCGATGCCAGCGGGCAGGTGCTGGGCGTTACGGCCCTGGAGATGGAAACGGGCGAGGTGTACGTACTCCACGCCCGCGCCACCATCTTCGCCACCGGCGGGGCAGGGCGCGTGTTCTCCGCCAGCACGAATGCGTTCATCAACACCGGTGATGGCCTAGGCATGGCGGCGCGGGCCGGCATACCGCTGGAGGATATGGAGTTTTGGCAATTCCATCCCACGGGAGTGGCGGGCGCGGGGGTGCTCATCACCGAAGGCGTGCGCGGGGAGGGCGGTTACCTGCTCAACAAGAACGGCGAGCGCTTCATGGAGCGCTATGCGCCCACCATGAAGGATCTGGCGAGCCGCGACGTGGTGTCGCGCGCCATGGCCACGGAAATCAAGGAAGGCCGCGGCTGCGGGCCGGAAGCCGATTACGTGCTCCTCAAGCTCGACCATCTGGGCGTGGACGTGGTGGAAAAGCGCCTGCCGGGCATCAGGGAAATCGCGAAGAAATTCGCCAATGTCGACCCAGTGAGCGAACCCATCCCCGTGGTGCCCACGGTGCATTACCAGATGGGCGGTATTCCCTCCAACTACCACGGCGAAGTGGTCGCGCCCAAGAACGGCAATCCAGAATCCAAGGTGGCGGGTTTTTACGCCGCCGGGGAATGCGGCTGCGCTTCGGTACATGGCGCCAACCGCCTGGGCACCAATTCCCTCACGGATTTGCTGGTCTTCGGCAAGGCCGCCGGCGATAGCGTAATCAAGTTCCTGCAAGAAAACCCAGGTCTCAAGGATCTACCGGGGAATGCCGCCGAGCGCACGCTGGCGCGCCTCAACCGTCTGGATAACCAGAAAGACGGCGAAAGCGTGCACGAGGTGGGTGCAGCCATGCGCCGCACGATGCAGGCCTATTGCGGCGTATTCCGCTTCCCCGATCTGCTCGAAGACGGGGTGAAGAAGATCAATGAAATCGCCGAGCGGTCTCAACGTACCCAGATCAAGGACAAGAGCAAGGTGTTCAACACCGCGAGAGTCGAAGCCCTTGAACTGGACAACCTCATCGAGGTGGCCGTGGCTTCACTGGTTTGCGCCGAAGCCCGCAAGGAAAGCCGGGGCGCCCACGACCGTGCCGACTACCCCAACCGCGACGACGCGAACTTTCTCAAGCACTCCCTTTGGTACAAGGAGGGTAGCCGCCTGGATTACAAGCCCGTCCATCTCAAACCGCTAACGGCGCAGAGTTTTGAGCCGAAGGTTAGGACCTATTGAATAGGGAGGGGGGAGGAGAGAGGAGGGAGGAGTATCCAGCACCCTCGCCGTTCTCCTCCCGCCTCCATCCTCCCTCCTCTCCTCAAGGAAAACCATGCACTTCCAAATCTACCGCTACGATCCGGACAAGGACGCGGCTCCTTACATGCAGGACTACCAAGTGGAGTTGCAGGAGAGCGATCGCATGCTGCTGGATGCGTTGATTCGTATCAAGACCCTGGACGATACATTGTCCTTGCGGCGCTCCTGCCGGGAAGGGGTGTGCGGGTCCGATGCCATGAATATCAACGGCAAGAACGGGTTGGCATGTATTACCCGCATCGCGGATCTGAAGGAACCGGTGCAAATCCGGCCGCTGCCAGGGTTGCCCGTCATCCGGGATCTGATCGTGGACATGTCCCAGTTCTTCAAGCAATACCACTCGGTCAAGCCGTACGTCGTGAACAACGACCCGCCCCCCGAAACAGAGCGCATGCAAAGCCCGCGGGAGCGCGCGCAGTTGGATGGCCTCTACGAGTGCATCCTATGCGCCTGCTGCACCACGGCTTGCCCGTCTTTCTGGTGGAATCCCGACAAATTCGTGGGCCCGGCGGGGCTGCTGCAAGCCTACCGCTTTCTCGCCGATTCGCGCGACCAGAGCGCCGCCGAGCGCTTGGATAATCTGGAAGATCCCTACCGCTTATTCCGTTGCCATACCATCATGAACTGCGTGGACGTGTGCCCGAAGGGCCTCAATCCCACCAAGGCCATCGGCAAGATCAAGGAGTTGATGGTGAGGCGCGCGGTCTAGCCGTGGAGCCTCTATCCCGCGAATGGGAACGCATCCGCTGGCAGTGCCGGCGCGGAATGCTGGAGGTGGATATCGTGCTCCAGCGCTTTCTCGACCGCCACGCCGAACGATTGGAGGCCGGGCAGTTCATTATTTTCAAGGAAATACTGGAAATTCCAGATAACGATCTCTGGGACTTGATTTCGGGGCGCACGGATACGCCACGGCCGCAATGGCGGGAAGTGATTGGGCTGCTCCGAAACATCTGATCCCAACAGGTATAGTTTCATCTGGCAACAAACGCCGAAGGACATCGCATGAATAGCCCTGAAATGGTCAATAAGGCAACTCGTACCGCGACGCTGAGCTTCTCGGACGGATCGCCCTCCGTGGAACTTCCCGTCCACAGCGGCGTGATGGGCCCCGACGTCATCGACATCAAGGCGCTTTACAGCAAAACAGGCAAATTTACCTACGACCCAGGATTCATGTCCACGGCCGCCTGCAAGTCCGCCATCACCTTCATCGACGGCGACGAAGGCGTGTTGCTCTACCGGGGCTACCCCATCGAACAACTGGCGGAGAGATGCGACTTTCTCGAAGTCTGCTACCTGCTGCTGAAAGGCGAATTGCCCAACCTCGGACACAAGCGCGAGTGGGACGACCGCATCCGCAAGCACACCATGGTGCACGAGCAATTGGCGCGCTTCTACAGCGGTTTTCGCCGCGACGCCCATCCCATGGCGGTCATGGTGGGGGTGGTGGGCGCGCTCTCGGCCTTCTATCACGACTCGCTGGATATCAATAACCCCGAACACCGCGAAATATCCGCCGTGCGTTTGCTGGCGAAGGTCCCGACCATCGCGGCCATGTGCTACAAGTACAACACGGGCCAGCCCTTCATGCACCCGCGCAACAAGCTGAACTACGTGGAGAACTTCCTCCACATGATGTTCGGCACGCCCTGCGAGGAATACGAGCCCAATCCCGTGCTCGTACGGGCCCTCGATCGCATTCTCATCTTGCACGCCGACCACGAACAAAACGCGTCCACCTCCACCGTGCGCCTGTCGGGTTCCTCGGGGGCCAATCCCTTCGCCTGTATCGCCGCTGGCATCGCCTGCCTGTGGGGGCCCGCCCACGGTGGCGCCAACGAGGCGTGCCTCACCATGCTGGAGGAAATCGGCAACGTGTCGCGCGTGCCGGAGTACATCAAGAAGGCCAAGGACAAGAACGACGGCTTCCGTCTGATGGGATTTGGCCACCGCGTCTACAAGAATTACGATCCGCGCGCCAAGTTGATGCGCGAAACCTGCCACGAAGTGCTGGGCGAACTGGGCTTGCAAAACGACCGCCTCTTCAAGCTTGCCATGGAACTGGAGCGCATCGCCTTGGAAGACGACTATTTCGTGGAGAAGAAGCTCTACCCCAACGTGGATTTCTATTCCGGCATCGTGCAGCGTGCCCTGGGAATTCCCACCAGCATGTTCACCGCCATTTTTGCCGTGGCGCGCACCGTGGGCTGGGTCGCGCAGTGGAACGAAATGATCAGCGACCCCGAACAAAAGATCGGCCGCCCGCGCCAGCTCTTCATCGGCGCGGACCAGCGCAAGGTAGTTCCCATCGCGTTAAGAGCGTGAAGGGTGAAACGTGAAGAGTGAAGCGCGAGGGCTTGGGGTCACGTTTCACGCCTAAGGAGATTTGAACAATGATGCGCGAGTACCAAGCCAATTCCTACCTCTTCGGCGGTAACGCACCCTTCGTCGAGGAACTCTACGAAGCTTTTCTCGAGAATCCCGAGAGCGTTGTACCCCAATGGCGGAGCTACTTCGAGCAGCTCCGGCAGCAACCCGGAGCGCGCGATGTCGCGCACGCGCCCATTGTCGAGTCCTTCGTGCAGATCACCAAGAAGCCCCGCTATGCCGCCGGGCCGCCGGTGGCGAGTGTCGACCGCAAGCAAGTCTCCGTCATTCAGCTCGTCGCCGAGTACAGGTTCCGCGGCGTGCGCTTGGCCCAACTTGACCCTCTCAAGCGCCAGGAGCCGCCGCACATCGCGGAGCTGGAACCGGCCTATTACGATTTGACCGACGCGGACATGGACCGGGTGTTCACCACCGGTTCCCTGATCGGCCCCGAGCAAGCGACGCTGCGCGAAATCATCAAGGGGATGCGCGAAACCTATTGCGGCACCTTGGGTGTGGAGTACATGTACTTGAGCGACCGCCCGGAAAAGCGCTGGATCCAGGAACGCCTGGAACCCATTCGCGCCAAGCCCAGTTTCTCGCCGGATCAAAAACGTTTGATTCTCGGCCGGCTCACCGCGGCCGAAGGTTTGGAGCGTTATCTGCACACGCGCTATGTGGGCCAGAAGCGCTTTTCGCTCGAAGGCAGCGACACCTTGATTCCCATGCTGGACAGCCTGCTTCAGCGCGCGGGGCAAGCAGGCGTGCAAGAACTGGTTATCGGCATGGCCCATCGCGGCCGCCTCAATGTGTTGGTCAACACCCTGGGCAAGATGCCCAAGGATTTGTTCTCGGAATTCGAAGGCAAGCACGACGACGCGCTGCTGGCGGGCGACGTGAAGTACCACCAGGGTTTCTCTTCCGATGTGATGACGCCCGGCGGACCCATGCACCTGACGCTCGCCTTCAACCCGTCTCATCTGGAGATCGTCAATCCCGTGGTGGAAGGCTCCGTGCGCGCGCGCCAGCACCGGCGCAAGGACCGTGACGGCAACGAAGTATTGCCGGTTCTCATCCATGGCGATGCCGCCTTCGCGGGCCAGGGCGTGGTCATGGAGACGCTGAATCTTTCGCAAACGCGCGGCTACGGCACGGGCGGCACCGTGCACATCGTGGTCAACAACCAGATCGGTTTCACCACGTCGGATCCGCGCGACATGCGCTCGACGCTCTACTGCACGGACGTGGCCAAGATGGTGGAAGCGCCCATCTTCCACGTCAACGGCGACGATCCGGAATCCGCGGTGATGGCCATCGAAATCGCACTCGATTACCGCACCAAATTCAAGAAGGATGTCGTCGTCGATCTCGTGTGCTTCCGCAAGCTGGGGCACAACGAGCAGGACGAACCCATGGTCACCCAGCCGATCATGTACAAGAGCGTCAATGTGCATCCGGGAACCCGTAAGCTCTACGCGGACAAGCTGGCCGCCCAAGGGGTGATCGGTGCCCAGGACGCCGCCCAGATGATGGCGGATTACCGGCAAGCTCTGGAGGCGGGCCATCATACCAACAAGACCATCCTCTCCAATTACAGACCGCCCTTCGCCGTCGACTGGGCGCCTTACAAGAACACCAAGTGGAACGAGAAGGACGACACCACCTTGCCGCTCGCGGATTTGCAGATGCTGGCGGAAAAGCTCACCACAATTCCCGATAACTTCAAGTTGCATCCGCGGGTGGAGAAAATCATCGCGGACCGCCGGCTGATGGGGCAGGGCAAGATGCCGGTGGATTGGGGCATGGCGGAGAATCTGGCCTACGCGTCGCTCTTGCGCGACGGATTTTCGGTGCGCATATCCGGGCAGGATTCCGGGCGCGGCACCTTCTTCCACCGCCACGCCGTGCTGCACGACCAAAACCGTGAAAAGTGGGACGCGGGAACTTACATCCCCCTCAAGCATATCGCGCCTAACCAGGGCGATATCGCTGTGATCGATTCGGTGCTTTCCGAGGAAGCGGTGCTAGGTTTCGAGTACGGATACTCCACTTCCGAGCCCAATGAGCTGGTGGTGTGGGAAGCACAGTTTGGCGATTTCACCAACGGCGCGCAAGTGGTGATCGACCAGTTCATCGCCTCGGGCGAGGTGAAGTGGGGCAGGGTATGCGGTTTGGTCATGATGCTGCCGCACGGTTACGAAGGCCAGGGCCCGGAGCATTCCTCGGGGCGCATCGAGCGCTTCTTGCAACTATGCGCGGACTACAACATCCAGGTGTGCGTCCCGGCCACGCCGGTGCAAATGTTTTTCCTGCTGCGCCGGCAGATGATCCGGCCCTACCGCAAGCCGCTCATCATTTTCTCGCCCAAGAGTTTGCTGCGCCACAAGGAATCGGTGTCGCCGCTGGAGGAGTTCTCCGCCAGCAAGTTCATGCCGGTCAATGGCGAGTGGGATGTGGATATCAAACCCGAAAGAGTGAAGAGGGTGATCGTATGCAGCGGCAAGGTGTTCTACGACTTGCGCGCCGCGCGCCTCGAACGCGGCATCAAGGACATGGTGATCGTGCGCATCGCACAGCTCTATCCGTTTCCGCACGACGATTTTCAAGAGCAGATCAATTTGTACCGTAATACGGAGGAAGTGCTGTGGTGCCAGGAAGAACCGGGCAACCAGGGCGCTTGGCATCGCATCCAGCATTACCTGCTGCGGCACATGCGGCCTGATCAATTATTGGCCTATGCGCTACGGCCATCCTCCGCTTCGCCGGCGGCGGGTTATAGCTCGTTGCACATCGAGCAGCAAAAAGAAGTGGTGAACGCCGCTTTCCGGAAGATCACGAATAACGTGGTCGGTTCCGTGCAAGGCACTGCCCGCGGTCCGGGCAGCACGCATTACTAATAGGGAATCTCGCATGCTGATTGAAGTCAAAGTACCGCAGCTCTCCGAATCCGTGGCCGAGGCGACCTTGGTCAACTGGCACAAGAAGGCCGGGGAGTTCGTCCAGCAAGACGAAAATCTCATCGACATCGAAACCGACAAGGTGGTGCTCGAACTTCCGGCCCCGCAATCGGGCGTGCTGGCCTCCATCGTCAAGGCTGACGGAGAATCGGTGGTGAGCAACGAACTCATCGCTACCATCGATACGGAAGGAAAGGCCAGCGCCATGGCGGCGGTACCAGCCGCCATAATGGAAAATACCGCGAATGGGAATAAGGCAATCAGTAAGGCCGCGGTCGCGGTGGAGGCCATGCCCGCCGCCAAGAAAATCGCGGCCGACCATAATCTAAACATTGATGCAATTAGTGGCACGGGACGAGGCGGGCGCGTCACCAAGGAAGATGTTCTCGCCAAGATGACGCAACCGGCACCCGCCAAACCATCGGGCATGCCAGCGCCGGTGAGCGTGGAAGGCGTTCTTGGCGCCCGGCCAGAACAACGAGTCCCCATGTCGCGCTTGCGCGCGCGCGTGGCGGAACGTTTGCTGCAATCGCAATCCACGGCGGCGATCCTCACGACATTCAACGAGGTCAACATGCAACCCGTTATGGATCTGCGCGCGAAATACAAGGACAAATTCGAGAAGGATCACGGCGCGCGCTTGGGCTTCATGTCATTCTTCGTGAAGGCGGCCGTGCATGCCCTGAAGCGCTTTCCCGTCGTGAACGCCTCCGTGGATGGCAACGACATCGTGTACCACGGCTACTTCGATATAGGCATCGCCGTCTCGAGTCCGCGCGGCTTGGTCGTGCCTATCCTGCGCAACGCGGAGCAGATGAGCCTGGCGGATGTGGAGAAACAGATCGCCGAATTCGGTAATCGCGCGAAGGAAGGCAAACTCACCATGGAAGATCTGACCGGAGGCACTTTCTCCATCTCCAATGGCGGGGTCTTCGGTTCCATGCTCTCCACCCCCATCATCAACCCGCCGCAAAGCGCGATCCTGGGGGTGCACGCCACCAAGGAACGAGCCGTGGTGGAAAACGGCCAAATCGTCATCCGGCCGATGAATTACCTGGCGCTGTCCTACGACCACCGCATCATCGACGGCCGCGAAGCCGTGCTGTCTCTCGTGGCTATCAAGGAAGCGTTGGAAGATCCGATGCGTTTGTTGCTGGAAGTATGAGCAAAGGGAGGAGGGAAGTGGGAGGAGGGAGGAGTACACCCTCGTTCCACCCCTGTTCCCTTGAGGGGAGAGAAGATGAATTTCTCCTCCCTCCTCCCCCCTCCCACCTCCCTCTCAAGACATGAACCAATTCGACGTCGCAGTCATCGGAGCGGGCCCCGGCGGTTACGTGGCTGCCATTCGTGCCGCGCAACTGGGCCTTAAGACCGTTTGTATCGATGATTGGAAGGATGCCAAGGGAAAGCCCAGCCTGGGCGGTACTTGCCTGAACGTGGGCTGCATACCATCGAAGGCCCTGCTGGAGTCCTCCGAAAATTTCGAGCGCGCGCGCGACAAGTTCGGCGAGCACGGCATCACCATCGAGAAACTCTCCGTGGATATTCCCAAGATGCTCGCGCGCAAGAACAAGATCGTCGATACCTTCACCATGGGCATCGCCATGCTGTTCAAGAAAAACAAGGTGACCTCGATGCACGGCCGCGGACGTTTCGTGGCGGCGGGAGAGCGTTACCAAATAGAGGTCAAGAACGGCGAGGACGTGCAGACCATCGAGGCGAAGCACGTCATCATCGCCACGGGGTCGCTGGCGCGTCATCTGCCCGGCGCCGAGGTGGATAACGAAATCGTGTGCGACAATGCCGGTGCGCTCGATTTCAAGGCCATTCCCAAGAAACTGGGCGTGATCGGCGCGGGCGTGATCGGTTTGGAAATGGGCAGCGTGTGGAAGCGCTTGGGCGCGCAAGTCATGATTCTGGAAGTGCTGCCGTCCTTTCTTCAGGCCGCGGATGAGCAAGTGGCGAAGGAAGCTTTTCGCATCTTCAATGGCGCGCAAGATTTGAGAATCCACATGGGCGTGCGCATTAGTGAAGTCAAGCGCGAAGACGGGGGTGTCAAAGTCACCTACCAGGACAAGGAAGGTAAAACCCAGATCGCCGGCTTCGACCGCCTGATCGTCGCCATCGGGCGTGTGCCCAACACGGCGGCCATTGGCGCGGAGGCAGTGGGGCTAAAGATAGATGCCAAGGGTTACGTGGAAGTGGACGCGCGCAATCGCACCAATCTTCCCAACGTCTACGCCATCGGCGACGTGGTGCGCGGCCCCATGCTGGCGCATAAATCGTCGGAGGAAGGCGTGATGGTGGCGGAGATCATCGCGGGCCAGAATCCGCATATGGATTTGAACACGATTCCCTGGGTGATCTACACCGCGCCAGAGATCGCTTGGGTGGGCAAGACTGAACAACAGTTGAAAGCGGATGGTGTGCAATACCGCGTGGGGCAATTTCCCTTCATTGCCAGCGGGCGCGCGCGTGCCTTGGGCGAGACCGCCGGTTTCGTCAAGATGCTGGCCGATGCCAAGACCGACAAAATTCTTGGCGTGCACATCATCGGCCCCTACGCCTCGGAACTCATTTCCGAAGCCGTGGTAGCCATGGAATTCGGCGCCAGCAGCGAGGACATCGCGCGCATCGTCCATGCTCATCCCACCTTATCCGAGGCGCTGCACGAAGCCGCCCTTGGAGTGGATAAGCGGACGCTCAATCTTTAACCTGTAGATGAACGCGCGAACGGACATCGTCATGCAAGGCGATGGGACACAGGCATCCTTTCGCGGCGCCCTAGAACGACTCGCTCTGGCCCATGGCTACCAACTCGACGACGCGCAACGCTCGGCCAGCACCGCGTTCGAGCGCCTGGAGAAAGATCTAAAGCACTGGCCCTCCAAGGGGTTGTTGAAGCTTTTCAGTAAGCCCGCGCCCCTTCGCGGAATCTATTTATGCGGGGCGGTTGGGCGGGGCAAGACTTTCATCATGGATGCCTTCTTCAGCTACTGCTCCGAACCCAAGAAGCGCCGGATCCATTTTCATCGTTTCATGAAAGAAACGCACGCGGAACTCAAGGCTCTGCAAGGCCGCCCGGATCCGCTCAGGCTGATCGCACGGCGCCTGGCGCGGGATTTCCGGTTGCTCTGTCTGGATGAGTTTCACGTCGCCGATATCGGCGACGCCATGATCCTGAGCGGCTTGCTCTCCGGGCTCTTCAGCGAGGGGGTTGCTTTAGTGACAACCTCCAACGACGCGCCCAGCCAGCTCTATAGCCATGGCTTGCAGCGCGCCCGCTTTCTGCGCGCCATCGAAATCATTGAAACCCATCTGGAACTCGTTAGGCTGGATGGCCCGGTGGATTACCGTTTGCGGCACTTGCAGAAGGCAGGCGTTTATCACTCGCCGCTCAACGACCATACGGCCGAGGAAATGCGCTTGGCCTTCGTGGAAATCGCCGGCAGTGAAGGCGAGTCCGATTGCGAACTCGATGTGGAGGAGCGCCCGCTCAAGGCCGTGCGAACCGGCGACGGAACCGCTTGGTTTACCTTCTCGGAACTGTGCGAAACCGCGCGCGGAACGGCCGATTACATCGAGATCGCGCGCCGCTTCCACACCGTGTTGATCGAAGGCGTTCCGCGATTCGGCCCGGACGCAAAGGAAGCCATGCGCCGCTTCACCTGGCTGGTCGATGAGTTCTACGACCGGCGCGTGAACCTGGTGCTGTCGGCCGAGTGCGGGCTGGACAGGCTTCTCGAACAACAAGCGGATTTGCATGGTGCCGCTCGCACGAGCAGCCGCCTAACCGAGATGCAGACGCAAGAGTATTTAGGGCAAGCACACTTGGCCTGAACCCTAAGCCGTCATAGCCGGAACCAAAACGCACGCACTCGCTTCGGCAACAATCATATTACGAACAAGGGGAGCCCCCCTTGTTTATCCCCCAAGAGGAACAAGGGGCGATCCCCTTGTTGAGCCCCCAAAGCGCCGTTCCGCAATTTCTTCTCCAATTCTGTCAACGGTGAATTCGTAAGAGACTATTTACTAGCAGCTTGAGCGGCTATCCAGCGCTCGTCCGTTAGCACGACGGAAGTTTCGATTTGCCGCCCGGGAATGGACCAATATCTTCGGAGCAGAAAATCTTTCCGCGCAGCCGGCGCCACCGTGAAGCCATTGCGCTGGTAGAACCCGATGGCCCACGCCGCATCCGCCCACGTTCCGATCAACACTGGCTTATTCGTAAGACTTTTCACATGGCGAAGAAGTCTTGTCCCGATTCCCTTTCTTTGTTCGGATGGCGTGACGTAGGCATGGCGTACCAAGACGACCTCGCCCTTATCCTGGATTCCCATCACGCCTAGCAGTTTCTCTTTTTCTTCGGCCACGCAAAATAGGACGCCGCTGGAAATTTCCGTCTCCAGTTCAGCAAGGGGCATATAGGGTTCATGCCACCTGTCCCGTGGTATGACTCCTTTGTAGGCCTGGGCGGCTGCGTTGATGACAGCCAGCACCGCCTTCATATCCGTATCGAGAAATTGCCGAATGGGCGGGCGTTGCGTCATGACGATTCGCGGTTGAGTCCTTCGTGCGGCGCAGTCGTTATCCGCGGGGTCTTCACGATCTGATGCGCTCCCCCCTTGGATCGTACAAGGGGGCGAGATGGAGCGTGCAGGGATGGCGTTCGGCCGCGACTTCCAATTCGTAAATTCCTGTTTTCAGAAATGCCTCATCCAATCCGCTTGCGTTGCGAGCATACCCAAATCCAATGTTCTTTCGTACCGTATGGCCCCATCCCGCGCTCGATAGCCATCCCACTCGCTCGCCGTCGCGGTAGATCGCTTCTCGTCCCAACAACACGATGTTGGGATCGTCCACCGTGGCGCCGCGAGCGGCAAGCCCCCATGTGGCGCGCGGAGAGTCCGCTACCGCTTCCTCATTCGCGCTGTCCGCCTGGCCCGCGGATTCGGCGCCGCGCCATCTTCCCGCCTGTGCGCTTCCCTTCGTGATCCAGGCGGGGCCGCCGTCCGCGCTGGCGGTGAAACCGTGCCCCTGAGCGCGGCACCAGCCAAGAAGATGCACGGCGAGATCCGGCGCCGTTCCCGTCACGCCTAGGCGCGAACCCACAGCCAAGTTTTGCAGCGCGCGCTTGATGAGGAGATGGTCGCCGCGATCGAGGCCGGCGCCCTAAATATCGATAACCGGCGATGGCGATGTTGCCGCTGGCATCGTAGAAGCCCGTTTCGTTTACGGCATCCTCAAGCAGCTGGTAGCCTTGCGTGCGCCCGGGTCTCCATGCCTTGAGTCCCTCCAGGTCAAGCAAGGGCCGAATCTCGGCATCAGCGTATGACATACCTAGCAGAATGCCATTGAATTGGGCAATCAAGTTCGGTGGTGCGCCTGGACTCACGCTGAAATTGCAATGATCGAAGGCCGGCGTTTGCACGAGCACGCGAGTCTGTCCAGCGGGCAGGGTGCCATCGTTGATGAAGGCCAAGTGATTGCCGTCGATCATGCAGGCGGCGTCGGCCTGGCCCGCCATGAGGGCACTCGCGGCGTCACGCTCGCCTCCAATGTGATCCCCGTGCTTGCCGCCCAGGACATCGAAGCGCAGCACGGAAAATTCCGTGCTGCGGTACCACTCCCTGGCGGCGCAGAACCTCCAGGGGAATCAGCGTCGCTTGAGGCGAATAGATGGCGCCCACGGCCACGCGCTTTCCCATCAAATCGTTGGAGGCCTTGACCGGCGAATCGGACTTCACCACGACGACGGAGGTGAGATCGCAATCCGCATCACGCATGACAAGGGCTTCCATGGGAAGACCGCGTGCCTTGGCCATGCGCTGTGCCCGAATCCATGCGAGCGGAGAATTCCAGGCCACATGAATGCCGCCCTCGAACATGGCTTCGACCTGGCGCTCGTAGTTCGAGAACAACACGTAATCGAAGGGCAACCCATTCCTGGAAAAATATTCCTTGAAGCCATCCCAGATGGTGACCACTTTGGGGGCGTAGGCCACGGCGCCCATGAGGAGCATCGGTTTATTGCGCATATGAGAAGACATGGTAGGCCGGGCTTCTTGCTACTGTTTCCCTCACCCTCGTTCCCTCTCCAGGAGGGCGAGGGAGGAAAAGCCCTTCTCCCCCCGGGAGAAGGGTGGGGATGAGAGAAACGGCCTTGAATAAAATCTTGGTCATGAATTTAGGAAATCTCGATACGACATAGATTCTAGGCGTGCCCTGGTGCGGCCACGCCAAGCGAACGCGCGGTGGCCACAATGGAGGCCCAGGTTTCTTCGGCCAGGGGAATCCCCTTCGCCAATCTTAGCGTGCGCATGCGCTCCTC
>SHXO01000024.1 GCA_009693245.1 Betaproteobacteria bacterium
CAATCTGCGCCTTCAACCCCACCAGCGGATCTCCCATCCGAGTGAGTTGCTCGGCGCGCTCTTGTACATCGAAGAATCCAGGCTGCTTGGGTTTGGGTTGCTTCCTGCGTTTGTCTTTCTTCATCGGCCTCGGGATCACTTTGCGCTTCTAGGCTTTTTATCACATCGATTCCATACACACTACTCTAGAATGCTGAATTATTAGAGGTGCCCATGATTCTTACCATTGCATGGTAGTTTTCGGAACTCCGTCGAAGAATTCGACGACTCCGCTCTTCAGCGAATATTCCGCGCCAACGACGAGCAAGCCATCGGTTTCGATCAACTGCTCGAGGATTTCGGAGCCGTGCCGCAGATGGCTCGCCGAAGCACGCACGTTGGCGCGGACCGCCTGGCGCAAAAGTGCGTCCCGGTTGTGTTCGAGTTCCGTGTCCAGCAAGGTCTCGACGGCGGGCCGGATGCGGTCCACGATGGCGCGCAAGTTTCGCGATTGGTCCTCTGTCGGGCGTGCAAGCTCCTCCAGCGTGGCCTCGATGGCACCGCATTGAGAGTGGCCCACCACCACGACGAGGCGGGTGCCGAAGCGCGCCGCGGCGAATTCCACGCTGCCCACTTGCGAGGGGGCGACAATATTGCCGGCCACACGGATGACGAAAAGGCCTCCCAGGCCTTGATCGAACACGATCTCTGCCGGCACTCGTGAATCCGAACATCCGAGAATTATGGCGAAGGGCTCCTGGCCATCGGCGAGTTCGCGGCGCCGGGTCCGGTTCGTGACTTCTCCGAGGCTACTGGCTTCGGCGACAAAGCGCAGGTTTCCTTCGCGTAGACGGTCGAGGGCTTCTATTGCTGGGATCATGGCGTCAATATAGAAGGGTGAAACGTCCAAAAATTTCGGCTACGGCAACCGTTATTCATAACGCCAACTGGTGGAGATTAAGTTGTCCTTGGAGTTGCTTCACGGCTCATATCCGGGAAGTGGGCATTTTTAGGGCTTCCGCAGCCTTGTTTAGTTTGTGGTCCAAAGCGGCAATTTCGCGCACCGCGCGCCTGGATGCAATAGCCAGATGCAAGGCATCGCCCGCCCGCAATCCGAGCGTGAATTCACGCAACATCGATTCCGCGAGGCGGAAATCCGTGGTCGTTACCTCCAAGATGGAGAGGTGGGGCAGAACCGTCTCTTCAAGTAACGCTATGGCGGCCTCACCTTGTCCACGGGTAATTTCCCTGTTTCTTACCTTAAGGCCAATCGCACTACTGAACTCCGTAATGGTCCATGTGCTCAAGGCCAGTTCCTTCTCTCCTTGGCTGCCCAGACTGGCACGCCAAGCACGTGCTTTTACTGATGCCGCCTCCGGAACAATCAAAGGAACTAGCACGCTCGTGTCCAGATAGATCATCCTTCAGTAGCGCGCTCGTTTACGCAATGATGGAACACTTGCCTTGCTCTTGCGCAAAGTTACATGAAACGCGTCAATCTTGGCCCAATCGATCTTCTTCTCATTCTGGCTCTCGGGAAGAATGCGCGCGACGGGCTTTCCTCGCTTGGTAATAATGACTTCCTCGCCGTTGCGCACTGCTTCGAGGATTGCGCTAAGGTGCGCTTTGACTTCCGCGACACTGTAGGCTCCCATCTCAGTTCTCCACGAATGTGGTCATTTAGATGGTCATGATGATACCATTTCAAACGGGAGCCTCCATCGTGGTCTTGAGTTCAATTACGCGGGGCGATGCCGCCGAAGAAAATCTCGCATTACTTCCGCGCATGCCTTGCCGTGCGAAAGCGGCAACCCGTGCTTCGCATGTGCGAACACTTGTAGCTCCGCGCCAGGAATGGCGGCGCGCATACTGGCCATCACCTCGAGGGGAATGAAGGGGCTGGCTTCCGGTGCGAGTAGGAGCGTTGGAGCCTTGATCTCGCTTAGTCGTGGCGTCAAGTCCGAAGCCAGGAGCAAATCCGCCAAGCCAAGAGTGGCATCCATGGAACAGGTTTCGTGAACGTGCGTGTACCAGGCATATACATCTGGCGCCAAACCGTCCGGATGAAACCGCCACGGCATCATTTGCCGGGCCCATGCAGCTTGCCCGCCTTGCGCGAGAATCTCGCGCCAGCCCTTGACGTTACCAACCAAGCCGCCCCGTGCCGCGGCGTTGGAAAGCGTTAGGCTCAATACGCGGTGGGGAATTTTCAATGCCGCGGCCAGCACGGCGGTGCCGCCGATGGATTCGCCCACGAGGTGAAAGCGTTCCGCCTGAACGGCGTTGGCGATTTGCAGTAGATCGTCCACGAGAACATCGAAGGTCCATGCAAAAGTCTTGGGTGGCACGACGGATTCGCCGAATCCGCGCATGTCGAAACGCACCAAGCGGTATTGCGTCGCGAGCACCGGCAACCAGTTTGCCCATATGTGCATGTTGGCGCCGATACCGTGATGAAAGATGATGGTTTGCGGATCTGGCACCCATGAGGGTACGAGATTACAAACGTCGTAATGCAGATGTCCGGAATGGGTTTGGAGGATTGGCATGGGCGTGAAACCTCAATCGTAGACCGCCAGTTGCTTCCCGCGCGTTTCGGGAAACAGGGAAACCGTGAGAATGACCACGAAGAATCCGATCACGGCGACGATACCGATGGATTTGCCCAAGGCCATGCCGCCGCTCAAATATCCTACCAAGGGCGCGGTGAAGGCACTCAAGCCGCGTCCGAAATTGTAGGTGAATCCTTGGCCGGAGCCGCGAACACGGCTGGGGAAAAGCTCCGTCAGGAAAGGACCGCAGCCACTGAAGTTTCCCGAGACGAAGAAGCCCAAGGGAAATCCCAGATAAAGCATTACTTCATTGCTGATGGGCACTAACGTGTAGAGCACCGCAATGGCGGCCGAGCCCGCCGCGAAGATGAAGAACGTCATGCGCCGCCCGATGTGGTCGGAGAGATAGGCCGCGACGATGTATCCGAGAAACGAACCCACTATGATGACCATCGTGTACCACCCCGTATTCAGGACGGAAAGCCCGCGTTCCGTTTTGAGGTAGGTGGGTAACCAGGTGAACACGGCGAAGTAGCCCACCATCATGCCCGTGGTCATCAGGCACGCGAGCAACGTGGTGCGCAACATGGGGGGCGAAAAAATCTCCAGGAAATGCCCGCCGCGTTGCTTGACTTCGTCCTTCGTGGCTTGATAGACCTGGGGTTCCTTCACATAACGCCGGATGTAGAACACCAGCAAGGCGGGCAGGATGCCGGCCCAGAACATGGCCCGCCATGCCCATTCCTCCGGCAACAGGCTGAACATCAGCAGGAAGAGCAGATTGGCACCTGCCCAACCGACAGCCCAACCGCTTTGCATGGTGCCCACGGCCTTGCCGCGGTGTTCCGGGCGAATCATCTCGCCGATCAGCACCGCGCCGACGGCCCATTCACCCCCAAAGCCAAGGCCTTGCAAGGCACGCGTGACCAGCAGTTGTTCGAAGGAATTGGTGAAGCCGCAGAGGAACGTGAAGAACGCGAACCACAGAACGGTAAGTTGGAGAACGCGAACGCGTCCGTACTTATCGGCCAGGATCCCTGCCGTCCACCCCCCCACGGCGGAGGCCAGTACGGTGGCGGTGGTGATGTAACCGGCCTCGACCTTGGACATCCCCCAGAGCGTAATGAGGGTTGGAATCACGTAGAAATAGACCATGACGTCCACGGCATCCACGGCCCAGCCGCCAAATGTGGCTGTGAGCGTCCTGCGCTCAGACGTAGTGAGCTCCTTGAGCCATGCGAACATTTTCTCCCCCGGTAGTTGTTATAGGCGGAATGATATGGCATAACGGGCATCATCTGAAAATAACCGGAGGAGCCATGACAATAAGATGGATTCAGCATGGGGCAGCTCTTGCCGTCCTAACCGTATGCGCATGGGTTGTCCAGGCGCAGGATCTGCCGCTTGCCAAGCCGGAAGACGCGGGGATGTCTTCCCAAAGCCTGGAACGGCTGGACAGCACCTTCAAACGCGAGATTGACCAAGGCCGCCTGCCTGGCGTGGTAATGATGGTGCTGCGCCGCGGCCGTCTGGTCTATTCGGCTGCCATGGGTGTCCAGGAGCCCGGCAAGCCCATGACTCGCGATTCGATCTTCCGGCTTTATTCGATGACCAAGCCGTGGGTATCCGTCGCGGCAATCATGTTGATGGAGGAGGGCGCCCTTCAACTCTCGGATCCTGTCTCGAAGTTTCTTCCATCCATGAAGGGGATGCAGGTCAGCGTTGCCAGGATCGATCCCGCTTTGGGCAAGGTGAGCTACACGCAAGTTTCCGCCGATCGCGAGATAACGGTGCAAGATCTTCTGCGCCATACCGCAGGCCTCGTCTATGGTGAGCTTTCGGTGAATGCGCCGGTGAAAGAGGCCTACACCAAGGCGGGTTTCTATTCTCCCGAAGTCAGTTTCGATCTGCGCGCGATGACTCCGGCGGAACAGGTGGAGCGGCTATCGAAAGCCCCGCTCGCGCAACAGCCCGGAGCGGTGTGGGAGTACGGGTTGGCCTCCGACGTGCTGGGTCGCGTGGTGGAAGCGGCGAGCGGCAAGAGGCTCTCGGAGTTTCTCGCGGAGCGTTTGTTCAAGCCCCTGAAGATGACAGACAGCGGATTCTCGGTGCCCAAGGATAAACTCGCACGCATGGCCCAGCCTTTCGAAAAAGATCACGCAACGGGTACCCCCAACCGCTTGATCGACATATCGAAGGTTCCTGGGAACGATTCGGGCGGTGCCGGTGGCGTGGGCACGGCGGCGGATTACTTGCGCTTTTGCCAGATGCTGCTCAATGGCGGGCAGTGGAATGGCGTTCGCATACTCAGCCGTACCAGCGTTGCCTTGATGACTTCCGATCACTTGGGCACGAAGATCCAAGCGCCTCTTACCCCGGGCGAACTGCTCTTCGGGGTACAGGGCTACACCTTCGGTTTGGGCTTTGCCGTGCGCCAAGGCCCGGGCGTTTCGCAGGTGCCTGGTTCCGCGGGTGAATACATGTGGGCCGGTTTCGCCGGGACCTACTTCTACGCCGATCCAAAAGAGGAGTTGATCGGCATCTACATGTCGCAAGCCCCCGGCGCTACCCGGCAGTACTACCGGCGCTTGTTCAAGCAACTGGTTTCTCAAGCCATCACGGATTGAATATGCCATCCGGATTTCTTCTCATCACCCACGATGTCGGCACCGCCAGCGAGAGCGAATTCCAATCTTGGTACCAGTTCGAGCATCTAGACGAGCGCTTGGGCGTGCCGGGCTTTCTCACGGCGCGCCGTTACATCTCCCAAGCCAGCGCCCAGCGCTACGCGGCCATGTACGAAACGCTCTCGCCGGATGTGTTGCGTTCGCCCGCCTATGCGGCGCTGATGGGAAAACCCAGCGAGAAAACTCGCGCCATCATGCCGCACTTCAAGGACGTCACGCGCATCATCGGGCGCGTGGCGTTCAAGCACGACCGTGGCGCTGGTGGCGCGGGGGCGATTCTCTTCCTGGACCGGCCCAATGCGACGGATGACGATGCCCAGTCCATCGGACGGATCGCCATGCAGGCGCGGGCCGCGGGCCTGGCCCCCGAGGCGGTGCGAGTGGTCGTGGTGGAGCACGATAACGTGGGCGTGGATACACCGGAATCGAGATACCGACCAACGCCCGACCGCAAAGCACACGTGGCGTTAGTCGTGGAGTGGCTGCAAGCTACCTCCGCGGATGTGCAAGAACTGCGAACCTCTCTCGCGCGAGCGGGGTGGAAGGTGGAGAGCGACCGCGGCGGGTTGTACCGGCTGCTGTGCGCACGCGTGCGCGAGGCGGTGCCATGAGACTCCAAGGAAAAACCGCCATCATCGTCGGTGCCGGCCAAAGCCCAGGGGAAGGTATCGGAAACGGCCGTGCCACCGCGCTGCGCTTCGCGCGCGAGGGCGCCAAAATTCTCGCCGTGGACCGCGACCTCGCCTCCGCCGAAGAAACCGTTGCCATGATCGCCGCCGAGAAGGGCGAAGCCGCCGCCTTCCAAGCTGATGTCACTCAGGAATCCACTCTCGCCGCCGCCGTTCAATTCGCGCACAAGCTGTGGGGGCACATCGATATCTTGCACAACAACGTTGGAGTGAGCATCGGCGGGGGCGATGCGGTGCTGGCGGATATCACCGAGCAAATCTTAGATCGCGTCAGCGCCATCAATCTGCGCGGCACCATCATGGCCTGCAAGCACGTCATCCCAATCATGCGTGCGCAGCGCAGCGGTGTCATCATCAACATCTCTTCCATCGCGGCGTGGATCGATTATCCCCTCGTGGCCTATAAAGCCACCAAGGCGGCGATGATCGCCTTCACGCAGCAACTCGCATTGCAAAACGCCGCTTACGGTATTCGCGCCAACGTCATCTTGCCGGGTTTGATGAATACCCCCATGGCCGTGGATACGCGCGCTCTAACCTTCGGAAAATCCAGGGACGCCGTGGTCGCCGAACGCGACGCGAAAGTCCCTCTGCGCGGTAAGATGGGCACGGCGTGGGATGTGGCCAATGCGGCACTATTTCTCGCTTCCGATGAGGCGAACTTCATTACCGGCGTGTCGCTGCCGGTGGATGGGGGAGCGTTGGTGCGGGTTGGCTGACCAAGCTCATGCTTTGGTCTCGGAGGTTCGGGTGGGTCTTTTCAGGGTGAAGTGGACCCCACCATCGAGACAGATCTGACGGTAGTTTAAGCTGCACCCGATTTCATACAGCTGGACGGCGCTGCCCCGATTTTTGCATTCTGCATTGCTGACTCATTCTCAATTCTGACTTCCCCGAATTCAGTCGCCGTGGAGCGAAGCGTAATGGGGAGTCCCTGCGTTGCCCCGTACTTATCTATGGTAGGAATCTACAAAAAGCTGCAGTAAGCATATTGGCAGGATATATTTTTTTACAATGTCCACCTAAAAAACTGAAGCCAGGTGGACAAGTCGCGGCAACGGTTAGGGTGCAAGCATAGCCGTTCGATGATGTTAAAGATAGATTTCCTCCCTGAGGACAGTCATAAACTGCTGCACCTCTGTCCAATACGCCGATTGTGTGATCAGCTCCGCCGGTGGCTAAGTTTCCGGCTTTTGATATGGCTCGGACAATGTCATTGTCTAGGGCGCCCGCGGCTGCCACGACGATGCTGCCCAAAAATCCGGTTTTCCCGCCCTGGACACGTAATTGCAGCGTGCTGCGCTGCGCGATCAGCCAGACCATGAGCAACGCTCCGCCATAGGAGAATAGTTTGACCAACTGCGACGCGGTGAGCTTCGCGGTACCGAGTGTGGCCCGCTTGAACAGAGTCAAATCGCCCAGCAGGCTCCCGAGTAACATCAGCACGAATATGATCACCATGTAGGGGGCCAGCCAAGCCCAGCTTGCGGCCGGCGCCGCGACGGAAGGGGCGGGCGCGGATTCGATGGGCATCGAAGGTGCCGTCTGGGTGGTCATGGGGTTTTCTCCTCTTGGTACAAGACAAAGTGCGGGAGCCGGGAATCTAATCCAGGCCATGGCCGCATGGTTCATGGGCAAAACTTTCCGCTGGCCGGAAGTTGCGGTCCACCCATATCGGACGCGAGGGCGGAACCTTGATGCCCCGCCCGCCCTGGGGATTGGCTCCCACCGAAACGCAAGGGATAATGGCGCGTTAAAGCAAGCAAACCGAACATCTCGTGAAGAATAGAAGGGCTCTGATCATTGGCGGTTCTGTTGCCGGCCTGTTCGCCGGCAACCTGCTGCGCCAGCACGGCTGGGAGGTGGAGATCTACGAACGCGTGGCGGAGCCCCTCTCCAGCCGGGGCGCGGGGATTGCCACCCATGAGGAATTACTCGATCTTCTGCAACGCGTGGGGGTGCCGGCGGGGGAGACAGTGGGCGTGAGCTTGCGCTCCCGCGTGGTATTCGGTTCTTCCGGCGATATCGTGGGCGAACTGGAATATCCGCAAGTTCTCACGTCCTGGGGGCGGATCTATGAATTGCTCCTGGCGCAGTTTCCTTCCGGACAATATCGCCAAGGCGTGTCGGTCCTTCGCGTGGAGCAAAACGACACCGAAGTGACGGCGCATTTCGATGATGGCAGCCGCCGCGGCGCGGACCTGTTGGTTGCCGCCGACGGGACTCGGTCCACCATTCGCGCGCAGTTTCTGCCGCAAGTGACGCCGCTCTATGCGGGCTATGTGGCGTGGCGCGGCGTGGCAGAGGAGCCTCACCTGAGCCCCGAGACCAACGAAGATTTGTTCGGCCGCTTCAGTTTTTGTCTGCCTCCCGGGGAACAGTTGGTGGGCTATCCCATCGCGGGGGATGGCAACAGCGCCGAGCCCGGTAAGCGCCGCTACAACATCGTTTGGTACCGGCCGGCGGACGAGAAGACCGATCTGGTGAGCATGCTCACGGACGCCCAGGGCAAGGTGCATGAATTCGGCATCCCGCCGCCCCTCATTCGCCAGGAGGTCATCGCCAAGGTGCGCGCCGATGCGCACCGGCTGTTGGCTCCCCAATTCGCGGAGGTCCTGTACCGTACGGCCCGCCCGTTCTTTCAGCCCATCTACGATCTGGAGTCACCGAGCCTCGTATTTGGGCGCGTGGTGCTCATCGGGGATGCGGCCTTCGTGGCGCGTCCCCACGTGGGCATGGGCGTGACCAAGGCGGGGAGCGATGCCGCAGCCCTTGCCGATGCGCTGGCGAACCCGGCGGCGCGGTATAGTGAAGCCTTGCGGGAATTCGAGAAAAAACGCTTGCATGTGGGAACGGCCATGATCGCGCGGGCACGCCATCTTGGCGCATACATGCAGGCGCAGATTCGCAACGAACAGGAGCGCGCCATGGCGGAGCGCTACCGAACACCCGAGGCGGTGATGCGCGAAACCGCCGTCGCATTCGCAATTTAGACCAAGGAGGCAACATGGCCATAGGGAAACTCGATCACTACACCATCCGCACCACGGACTTGGAGGCATCCCGCAAGTTCTACACGGAAGTCATGGGATTCACCGTGGGCCACCGCCCGCCCTTCAATTTCCCTGGGATTTGGCTGTACAACGGCACGACATTCCCCGAGACCTACGGCGTGGTGCATATCATCGGAGTCGATCCCAACGACAAGGAAGCGCTCAACGCCTACATGGGCGACCGCTACGATGTCAGCATGTTGAAGGGCACCGGCACCGTGGACCACATGGCGTTTCGCGCCACCGGGTTCGAGGAAACCAAGGACAATCTGCGTAAACAACAGGTGCCCTTCCGCGAGGCGACGGTTCCCAACCTCGGATTGCACCAGGTATTCCTGGAAGATCCGAGCGACGTCACCATCGAGCTGAACTTCTTCGCCAACGATCAGGGGTGATACTCGCCCTGGCGGGTGGAGTCGGCGGCGCCAAGCTCGCCACGGGCTTGGCTCGCGCACTGCCCCCGTCCGAACTCATGATAGTCGTCAACACAGCTGATGACTTCGAGCACTTGGGCCTGCACATCTCGCCCGACCTCGACACCGTGATGTACAACCTCGCCGGTGTCCATGATCCGGAACTGGGGTGGGGTATCGCCAACGAGACCTGGAACTTCATGGCGGCGTTGAAAATGCTGGGCGGCGAGACTTGGTTTCAGTTGGGCGACCGCGACCTCGCCACCCACCTCGAGCGTACACGCCGGCTGAAAGCAGGGGAGGGATTGACCAGCGTCACCCAAGCTCTCCACAGAAGCCTGGGCGTACAGCACGCCATCGTCCCCATGAGCGACGATTCGGTGCGAACCATCGTTCACACCGAAAGCGGCCGCCTGGCTTTCCAGGATTATTTTGTGCGGCTCAAATGCGAACCCGCGGTGAAAAGGATCGAGTACGAAGGCGCCGCGCGGGCACGGCCAAGCGCGGCATTCAGCGCGACGCTCGGCGATGAGCGATTGCGCGGCATCGTGATCTGCCCGTCCAACCCGTTCTTGAGCGTGGCGCCTATTCTTGCAATTCCCGGTGTGCGAGAGAAACTTCAATCCAGGCAGGTACCAGTGATCGCGGTGTCCCCCATCGTGGGCGGGCGAGCCATCAAGGGGCCGGCGGCGAAGTTGTTTCAGGAGCTAGGCAAGGAAGCCTCGGTCACCGAGGTAGCGCGCTTCTATCGCGGGTTGGTGGATAAGCTGGCGATCGACGAAGTGGACCGGCCATCGATGAGCGCGATCCGCGACTTGGGAATCGAACCGGTGGTGGCTAGGACGGTGATGAGCAGCGATGCGGACAAGGAGCTATTGGCTAGGGAAGTAGTGAGCGCATGCGTGCCGGGATTGTCATGACCAGCGGCCGCCAAAATGTCATTCACCTCCTCTAACCATGGACCACACGGAATACACGGAAAATTCCAGGTTCTAGTTTTATTCCGTGTGTTCCGTGGTTAATGCTCTTCTCTCGATTCTCACCCCACCGCCGCCGAACTCACGGTCCCGCCCGCATAACGCTTGTGCCACGAATCGTGGCCGTGGGTGAGGTCGTTCTTGTCGGTACGGTCCGCGCCGCGCATCAACCATAGAGGCTGCTCGTAAATGTTGAAAGGGGTGTTGTCGCGCCGTTGGTCCACCAAAGAGCGGTCGTAGTACGAGGTGGCCGGCATGTAGCGCATGATGAGCGCGCCACGGCGCTGGCCGGAATTGTTGGCGAGGGATCCGTGGATGAGGCGCACGTCGTGCAGCGATATCTGGCCGGGTTCCAATTCGATATTCACGGCGTCGGCTTCGTTGAATTGATCCTGGTCGAGTTCCAGATTGAGCACCAGATTCTCGCGATTCGAAACGTGATGCCGGTACATCTCTTTTCGATTGTGCGAACCCGGAATGAAGCGCATGCAGCCGTTGAGGGTGGATACTGGATCGATGGCGACCCAGGCGGAGCAGGTGGCGAGCGGCCGCATGGGCCAATACTCGCCATCTTGGTGCCACGGCACCTCGCGTCCTTTCACCGCCGGTTTGCACAGGATACGCGTGATCCACAAGATGATGTCGCGGCCGATCAACTGCTCGATCATGTCCAGCAACGCCGGATGCCGCGCCGCCGTCATGAATGGGTTGGCGTTAGCGCCATCCACTGGCGGTAGCATGTGCGGATTGGCGAGATCCTCCTGCTTGACGTCGGTGTAGGCCGCCAGAAGATCCGCCATTCCTTTTTGCAGCCGTTTGAGCAATTCATCCGGCAACCGAAAGTTCGGAATGACGTAGCCACGCTCGTGGTAATGCTCGATTTCTTTCTCGGTCAACATGCAACAAACTCCTAAAGAACAAGCCGGGCTTCGCGAATTCAGCCCAACCTACGCCCCCTCACGTTTCACCCTTCACGCTTCACGGTTCTTAGGCTTCTTCACTACCTTGGTACAACTTTCCGAACCAATCCTCGACCGTGAGCAATCCGCCGGCCTTCGCGGCCTTGCCTTGATCCTTGGCCGGCAGGGCGTCTTGCACGATATCCATGCGCTTCCAGCCGGCGAGCGGGGTTTCGCAAGCCTTGCGTGGCACGTAGCGGGAAGCCTTGACCTTTTCGAAGCGATGCACATAGCGCGGGCAATTGGGCCATAGGCCTTCGACGGTGACTCTCACAATGCCTTGAGCTTCGGCGTAGTCCAGCATGAGCGGGTCGTTCATGTCGGCCTTGGCGGTGCCTTGCACGCGCAAGCGGTTGGGGGTGGTGAAGTCGATGAACAGCATGCCGATCTTGGCGTTACCCGCGATGTTGCCCCAGGAGTAGAACATCCCGTTGCCGTCGTAGAAGGGAAAGGCGATGGTCTTGCTGTCCACCACTCTTACGAATCCCGGATCGCCTCCCTTGTAGGAAACGGTCGGATTGCCGTTCTGGTCCACGGTGGACAAAAAAAACATGTCGCGCGATTCGATGAAGGTCTTGGTGTTGGCATCGACTTCCTTGGCGATGAAGCCGCCTTCGATCAAATCCGCCAAACGGCGCGTGTCGAATTGGTCCTGCAACGCGCGATGCTGCGCGCCGTAAACATTGCTCATGTGCTCCTCCGGTAGTTGTTTTGGTCAGCCAAGCGCGAACGAGGAGGATGCTATCAGGAAACTTCCCGGGGGTACCGAGGAACGTTGGGCTCCAATGCATTCAGCCCAACCTACACACCTCGGTAGGTTGGGCTGAACTTGCGAAGCCGAACAAAGCGCCCAACAGTTATTGGATCTGCTGAACCCCCGCCAACAGCCATCCGGAGCGCCCGCTCTTGGGCTTGGCCAGATTCCATACTTCCTGGAACGGCTCCGCCGCCGCGTTGGGGGCTTCCCTGATGGCGCCTTTCAGGCGAACGCTGGCCAAATCTTCCCTCGCGCTGGCTTCAACTCCCAGCACTTCGGCCTCGAGGTCAATCACCTCGGTCTGCGTTTTTTCGCCCTTGAGTTCCGAGAGCTGCATCTTGATCTCGGCGTACATTTCAGGCGTGGTGAATTCGCGGATATCGGCTAGTTCCTTCGCATCCCAGGCCGCTTGCAGGCGGATGAAATGCACCTTGGCGCTGCGCTCGAAGCCTTCCTTGTCGAAATCCGCCGGGATTCCCCAGTTGGCGGCACCGGCGAAGGAGGACATCACCGAATTGGACGCGCCTCCTGGTAGCGGGGCCTGCGCGGAAAAATCGCTACTCTGCGGGCTCGCACCCGCGTAAACGTGTTCCTGGCGCGGCTGGGCTACGCTGGGTTGGCCACGGCGAAGCATGCGCCATACGAACATGGCCGCCATCGCTAAGAGCAGGATCATGAGAATGCTGCCGAAGCCTTCCGAAAGACCGAGATGGGAAAACAGTGCCGCCAATCCCAAACCTGCCGCGATACCGGCGAGAGGGCCAAGCCAGCGGTTGCGTTGGGCTTGCTGCGGGGCCGCCCCTGGAGCAGTCTGGGTGGGGGCCGCTGCTGCATTAGCGGGCGCGGCTTGTTTGTTCACGTTGCCCGACTGCCGCCCGAAACTCTTACCGCCTCCGAAGCGCCGGGCCGCCTCGGCATCTTGAGCGACCATGGCTAGAGAGCTGCCCAGAGCGATGGCGATGACGGCGAAGCGTGAGATCCATGTGCGAGAGGTGCTGGTCATAGATTTAGTAAGACTCCTATTGGTGAGAGCAAGGTGAAACTGGGGTTTCGATCCCGCGAATCCAGGGCGGTTCCCCATATTCGTCAGGATTTTGGTAATCGCAATACCTTATTCCGCGATGAGGCAGTGGATGGGCGGCATGGGCGCCAAGCGCGGGATCATCGATTCGCGGAAGTAACGGTCCGCATGGTACTCCTTCGCCTAGGTGCATGCCGCCCATGCAAAATGCGCTCAGTGGATCACGACGCACACAACGTAACGCCTTGCTTTGCAAGCTCCCGGATTTCGCTATCGCTGTATCCAAGTTCCGCCAGCACTTGCGCGGAGTGCTCGCCCAGCCGCGGCACGAATCCTCCCGCGGCGGGTGGCGATTCGGACCAACCCGTGGGCGTGCGCATGGTGCGGATCTTACCTTCGGTGGGATGCTCTTCAATGGAAAAGAACCCCGTGGCGGCATGGTGCGGATCGGATATCACATCCTCCACCCGGTTCATGGGCGAAACCGGGACATCGGCCTTTTCCAGAATGGAAATCCACTGCGCGGTGGTCTTGGTCTTGAAAATTTTCTCGAGGAAGGCATAGACCTCGGCAATGTGGTTGGCGCGCACCGCGTGGTTGGAGAAGCGCGCGTCCTCCAGCACTTCAGAGCGTCCGATGGCGCCCAGGAAGCTGCGCCATTGTTTGTTGTTGTACACGAGCGCGCATAGGTAACCGTCTTGAGTGGCGTAGGGCCGCCGGTGGCGCAAGCGCGTGTACCCCGTGGCGCCAATGGGAGGTTCATAGCCCATGCCGGCGATGTGATCGCCCATCACGAAGTGTGTGATGCTCTCGAACATGGGCACCTCCACGGATTGGCCCTTGCCGGTGCGCTCGCGATAGAACAAGGCCGAGGTCACGGCGTAGACGGCGTGCAGGCCGGTCACGCGGTCCGCCAGGTTGAGCGGCACATAGCGTGGCGCCCCGCCTTCTTGCAAGGAGATGGCGGGTAATCCGGTGGCGCCTTGAATCAAATCGTCGTAGGCTGCTTGGCCCGCCTTGGGTCCTCGCTGAGAATAGCCATAGGCACCCACGTAAATAATCTTGGGGTTCGCCGCGCGCACGTCCTCGTAGGAAAGACCTAGGCGGCCCATGGCGGAAGGGCGCACGTTGTAGACCAGCACGTCCGTCTTCGGCAGTAAACGCATGATGACCTCACGGCCCCCGGGTTTTTTAAGATCGAGCACGATGGCGCGCTTGCCGCGGTTCAAGTTCATGAACAGGTGGCCCATGTGCGGGCTTCGCATGGGACTCACGTCGCGCATGTTGTCACCTTCGTGGGATTCCACCTTGAGGACTTCAGCGCCAAGTTCGGCGAGGATTTGGGTCGCGAAGGGACCCATGACTACGGTGGTGAGATCGAGAATTCTCACGCCTTCAAGCGGACCGGGCATTGCGATTAATTGTTCTGGGGTGGAAAAATGACGCTGGCTATTTTGCTTGCGACCCTATTTCTTGTAGCCCGATTACTTGTAGCCCTATTCAGGCTGAATACCGGCCGCTTTCACCAGCCGCCCCCAATGGTTGATTTCCTCTTGCATGAAAGTGCCGAAAGGTGCCGGTGGCATGGGCGCTAGTTCCACGCCCACGGAAGCGAGTTTGGCACTCATTTCGGGAAGCGCCAGCAGACTCAACAGTTCCTTCGACAGGCGGCCGGTCACGGCCTTGGGCGTTCCGGCTGGCGCAACGATGCCGATCCACGGCGTGAACTCGAAACCCTTCAGCGTCTCGCCGATGGGGGGCAATTCGGGCATCAACGCCGTGCGCTTGCGCATGGGAACCGCCAGGGCTCTGAGCTTGCCCGATTTCACCTGCGGCACCGACACAGCGAAATCGCAGATCATCATATGGATCTCTCCGCTGATGAGGTCGATGATGGCTTGCTGGCTCGCCTTGTACTGCACACCCACCGTGGAAACCTTGGCCATGACGTTGATGGTTTCCGCGCTCACCAGCGACGTGCTGTTCGAAGTTCCGTAGGTGAGCTTGCCTGGATTGGCGCGAGCATAGGCAATGAGTTCCTCCACGTTCTTCACGGGTAGCGAGGGATTGACCACCAGCATGAATGGAATGGTTCCGATGCGCGCCACCGGGATGAAATCCTTCACGGGGTCGTAGGGAAGTTTCTTGTACAAGTGCACATTGGCGGCGTGCGGCGTATTCGTGGTGGCCATGATCGTGTAGCCATCGGGCGGGCTCTTGGCCGCGAAGGAGGCGCCCAGTTGCCCATTGGCGCCGGGCCTGGTATCGACAATGACGTTCTGGCCCAAGCGTTTGCCTAGTTCATGGCCGATCACGCGCGCCACCGCGTCGGTCAAACTCCCCGGCGCGAAGGGTACGATCAAGCGCACTGGTTTGTTGGGATAAGAGTCCTCCGCGCGTACGCCGGTGGCGCATGCGAGCGCGACCGCAATGACGGCTATTAATCTCATCGCTTAACCCTTCACCGCACGCTGGGGATTCTCTTCGTAGGGTGGCGAGTAAATCACCAAGACCTTGACCGGTTCATCGCTGGTCACCGTGAAAATGTGACGGGCATTGGCGGGAAAGAAGCAGCAGTCCCCCGGCCCCAATTCGCAGACCTCGCCATTCACCTCCGCCCGTGCCCGGCCCTCCAGCATGTAGCACACTTGCTCGATTCCGGGATGGGCATGAGGCAAGGCACCCTTGTTCTTTTCCACCACGCCTAAAACAACTTCGATGTTCTTGGCGCCAACGTTTTCCGGGCCGATCAAGCGGCGATTGACCGTGCCCGTGTGGTTGGCGGGATGGTAGGGCGTGACGTCTTGCGGTTTGACGAAATAGCGAGGTGGCATGAGGATGCGAAGAATTGATAAAGACGCTATGTTGGCATAACTGGGGCTATGGGACGCCACACTGAAAATATTCACCACGGAGGTTGTATAGCCTTCACCTTCGCGCCGGATTCGCCCGCCACAGTGCCGCTACTCCCTTCGTTGTGGACGACTCCTCCAGTTTTAGCGCGGGCAGCATGTCGTAGGCGTATTCGTTGAGCTTGCCCAGCATTTCCTTGGCGCGGTCTGGGTAGCGCTGCGCGACGTTGTCCGCTTCTTCTGGATCGTTGGCGATGCGGAAGAGTTCCACCTTGCTGGGCAGGGCGGCATGAACGATCAGTTTGTATTCCCCCACGCGCAGCGCCCCGTGAAAATCCTCCACGTTGAGCAAGATCTCCTTGCGCGGGCTGCGGGTGGCGCCGGTGAGCGCGGACCACAAATCCATGCCGTCGAGCTTTTTCTTGGGATCGGCGGACGCCCCCGCCAGCGCCAGCAAGGTGGCGGGAAAGTCGGTGACGTGAACCGGATCGGTGATGACGGTCTTGGGCGCAATCTTGCCCGGCCAAAAGGCAAGCGCTGGTACGCGCAAACCGCCTTCGTAAAGGCTGCCGCGCCCCTCGCGGAATACGCCGTTGTCGCCCCCTTGCTCCTCCACGTCGCCATCGCCTGTGGGGAATTTCGTTGCCATGGCCGCGCCGCTATCGCTATGGAACAAGATGAGAGTGTTCGCCAATTGCCCGCGTTGTTCGAGGCTGCTCACCACCTCGCCGATGGCTTGGTCCAAGGCCGTCACAGCGGCGGCGTAACGGCGCTGGGGTTCATCCTTGATGCTGGAATAGGAATCGAGCAATTCCTTGGTGGCCCCGTAAGGTGCGGCTGGTGCGCTGAAGGAGAGCATCACGAACCAAGGTTGGGTTGTGCTTGCGAGGAAACCCGCCGTGTACTTGCCTAGCAGCGCGCTTACCCATCCTTCCACCTTGGCCGGTTTATCGTTCAGGCGCCAATCGGTTTTGGTGGTCTTCTTGATAATGGAGTCCGCGGGTTGGGTGAGCGGCCCGTAGAAATGATCGAATCCGCGTTTATTGGGGAGGCACTCCGGCTGCGCGTGGCCCAATTGCCATTTGCCAACGAAGGCGGTGCCATAGCCCGCTTCCTTGAGCGCTTGGCCGAGGGTACGTTCCTCGGTGGACAAGCAATAGGCGCTCGCCGCGGTGAGGGTGCCTGTTTGAAGGCCGTAGCGCATGGGGTAGCGACCCGTGATCGCGGCCGCGCGCGTTTGGCTGGAGCTGGGTTGGACGTAGAAGGCGTTCAACATCGCCCCACCGGTAGCAAGTTTGTCCAAGGTCGGTGTGCGTGGGGTGCCGCCATGAAAACCAACGTCCTTCCATCCCAGATCATCGGCCACGATGTAGAGGATGTTGGGTTTGTCCGCACCCCAGCCATACAGGGGAAGAAGTAAACAAGCCAAGCCGAACAGCGCAGTGCGGAGAAAGTAGTTGGCCATGGTCGGATTCCGAGGCGATTCAAGCGCCGCGGGACGTTTGTGTAAGCAAGTCGAGTCGTACTTTGTCCTCAAGATGGCCTCCAACCACAACGGTTACGGGCATTGCTATTCCTTCGAAAGTTTTTGGATTCTTATGAGGAAACTGCGTAGGTTCGAACGGTTGGCTACTTTCACTTGCGCAATAGCCTTCATGGAATTTACACCATGCTCGACCTTATGTGTATCCGCTTCGCTAAATGGCTTGCCTTCGGGGTCGCGGCGCTCATATCGCTCTTGCCGCTTGGCAACTGGCGACTGAAGATGTACGTGGGTAAATGCTGGTCCAAAAGATTCAATTAGCAGGGCATGGTCTTCCGGGAACCGCATTCCATCAATTGCAATTCGGCGGCTATCGTTGAATAACCCCAGCAAACGCCTACCTAACCAACGCTGTCCAAGCTCGCGATTAACGTGTAGACCAAATTCCTGAAGGGCCCTTCTCGTTGGCTGTTCTCCTCTTTTGGTTAACTCATCTTCGAGCACCATACTATAACGCCCATAGCCGAATCCCAGGCTTTCAAGGTGTTTGGCTGCGGTTGTTTTGCCGCTGGCTAGCGGGCCACTGAATCCGATTACCTTCCTTGATTTCCAAGCCGTTGGGTCAATTCTTAGATCGGGAATAATTAAGGATTCTTCGTCGTCTTTCCCGAGACGCTCAAATCTACCAGCAAAGAAGAATAATCCAACGATAGCTGAGGTTATTGCATCCAATTCGTCATGCGTGACATCCTTGGTTATGAATCCCCCGCGAATCCCAAACTCCTTAAGACCTTGCTTTAGGAGCGGTAATCCAGCGCGCTTACGTGGAATATTCATGATGTCTTGAGCTGCCCCTGGGTAACTTTCAATCACAGCCAAGCCTAGCTTTCTAAACTCATCTGCCAACTTCAAACCTCGCGCAGTCAACCGCTGCATACTGGGTATTAGCGCGGGATACACATTTATTCCGCGCTTCTTAAGCACCCGTTCGCTATGGCGCATGATTCCAAACTCTTTCCGCCCAGGGTCATCATCGAAGGGCGACAGCCTCCCCGTCGGCAGGGATAAGGGAGAGTCGATTGAAACCAAGTGCGGCTTGGCGGCCAATGTCGCCTTAATAATGTCTTCGTCAGTGCTCAGAGATTTTACTGTAGCGAAGGTGCCATTAAGAAGGCTCCAACCGGTGGGTCTTGCGGCTGATCCAGTCAGATCGATCCCAACAACGCGACAGTCTTTTATCCCACATTCCGTGAGCAAGGTAGTAGCCGTGATCCGCTTTTTATCTTCGATCTTAAAAGGCGGAATAAGGATCCCACTCGATCGCGTTGGGGTTGACCAACGGATGGCGTTGATCCCTTGAACGCGTGGGCGCTCACGTATCAGGCTCTCAGGCGCGCCAAGCCGAACCATGGCGCGTTGAGCAACTTCATCGAATATGAATTGTAGTCCGCCAACGTCTGCGTGGTTATAAGCAATTAGGCGCCTCAATGCCTTTGTATCTCCGCGCGCATAGTTGGCCCAGAGTACGGGAGCGATTTCACCTTGAATTTTTTGAGCGATCTTGCTTCTGGCGAGCCCCAACTGATTCTCTATATCTTTCTGTCCGCCTGTTAGCCCAACCCGTTTACCGGCAAAGCGAAGATCAACGTGAATTGGCGGTAGTTCAACTCCAGGGAAATCCTTCTGAAGGAATGGAATATCAAATAAAGTCCCGTTGTACGTAACGATTGCACTTGCGTCACGTAAGTCCCGCCTAAGTTTGCTGTCGTCTTGACCGCGTATGTGCACGTGATACTTGGAGTTTAGAGACCATCCAACGATCGTGACGATATCGTAGTACTTACTGAGCCCGGTCGTCTCCAAATCGAGGAAAATCGTGTCGTTGGGGTACTCCAGAACGACGCGAAACCAATCCTCAGGATACAGTTCGTTGGCAAAGAACTCGACATCCTTGTTCGCAATTGCCTGTATCGTTTCAGCAACAAGCGGGGCAGGTTTTGCATCGTGACCGTTCGAGAAGAGGTCCAACTGGTACGTTGGCTGAACATAGTCTTCGAGACGCATTATTCCACGCTGCCAGATGCGGCTCTCACTTTCGCGCAACAGTCCTCTTAGGTGCTTGAAGGTGGCGCGGAGCATGGTGGAGGATCGATAAGTGTTGCAACGGGCAAAGGAAATGCGCGGATTACGTAGCGCTCAATAGGGATCTACGGACTTGTGTTATATCGTGCAAATTCATAACCCTGTCTTGGCATACCGTAATGTATTCGCGGATTTTGGCCTCTACAGGAGAAAATTTGTCGCGCCGGGGAGGACCAATACCTCGCGTCGATTTCCATAAGAACTCAATCGCTATGATACGATGACTTCTGCAGGCGGAGTCACGGGTCGGTGTCTCCTCCCACCCAAACCCTTTATTGTTCGATGTCCGCGCGCCAATTTCTCATTCTGTGGTTATCGCAAGTGGCGGGGCGCCTGCGCATGATCCGCGGTATTCATGCAGGGGCCTCGGTCACTTTTTGGTTGCTCGGTATCTTGGTGCTTTACCAAGTGCTGCGCGGGGTAATTCCCTATCCCGAGGTTCAAGCCTTGTTGCCCTTGCTCGTGATTGCTGCCGTGGCGGCAACCGGTTACGGCGCCATGCGCATGATCCGTACCGCCAGTTTGTCTGAGGCCGCCGGTGTTGCCGACCAAAAAGCCAATCTTCGAGACCAACTGAAGAGTGCCTATTGGTTCGCGCAATTGCCTTGCGTCCAACCGGCGGTGGAGTTGCTCGTGCAGCGCGCGTCGCGCGCGGCGCGGGAGCGCCATCCGCGCGAGATTCTTCCGTTACAAGTTCCGAAAAGCGCCTGGGGTTCGCTGGGCTTGATGCTCGTCGTGGCAATTCTCGCCGCATGGCCGCCGCAATGGGCGCGTTCGGTGAAAATGCCGGAATCCTCGGCGGTGGCCGCGCGTAACGCAAGCAAGCCTACGAATCTGGCCCCGGCTACCGGGCCGGCCGCCGGTGGAATGACTTCGCAAGGAACTTCACCTACTCGCGCCACCACTCCGGAGAGTGCGGGCTCCGTTCATAACGAAGAGGCAAGCGACGAGGATAAAGATTCCAAGGGAGCCGCCGATGATGGGCAACGCGATGATGCCCCAAGGCAGGCCGCGGCGGGCGAGACGGCGGCAGGGGCAGGCGGCACGCCAGGCACACGTTCGGTACAAAACTCCCAGCGCGAATCCCCCACGGAATGGCTGGGAAGCGTCATTTCGCGCTTGAAGGAGATGATCGCGCAAGACGATGGGAAGGGCGAGGACTTCGCGCCCGAAGGGAGCGCGCAAGGTGTTGCCCGCGCGGCGCGGGCTGACAATGGCCGCAACGCGGACACCGGCTCGGCGAATCCCTCGCCCGAGTATCGCAAGGCGGAACGCTCCGAGAATTCCAACATGGCCTTGAACTCCTTGGGGGGCATGGGCCCGCGCAACACTGTTGCTGGCGAGGCAGATAACGAGGCGGGCGAGGAACAAAGTGGCCGCAACAATTCCAACGCGGGCCCCCTCGGCCAGCGCGTGGGCACCAGCCGGGCTGGCGCGGGCGATGAGGGCGATGCGCCGCGCGGGGATCCTGGCGGCAACGCGGAGGCGGCCCCCGTGCTGGGCAATAAGACCCAGCGCCTGGCCATGCAATTGCGGCGCGTGACGGCGCAGTCCAAATCTTCCTCGGAGGCCCGCGACGAGGAGGAGGGCACGCCCGAAGCCTTTTTCTCCGCGACGCGCTCCCAGGCGGCACGCGCTGAAATGCGCGAGGTCGAAGGAACAGTGAGCGCCGTGCGTGCCGAGGCCGCCCATACCGAGGAAACACCACTCGCCTACCGCGCCGTGGTGAAAGACTACTTTCTCACCCAGCATCGCAAAGAGAAGTAATCCTGCATGCGGTTCGTTGCGCTCTCCCCGGCGGTTACGGTTGCCATGCTTCTGGCGGTGCTGGGAGCAATCGTCCTGGCTTATTGCTTGAAGCCAAGGCGCCGGCGCATTGCTGTGTCTTCCCTCAATTTGTGGGGCAAGGTACTGCGCCAGCACCGCTCCTTGGTGAGCCGATGGCGCTGGCTGGTGTCCTTGTTGCTGGCGTGCGCGATTGGCGCCGCCATGGCACTGGCCTTGGCGCGGCCGGAAATTCCCGCGCTGGGTGCCGTGTCCAAGCGCGCCGTGCTCATTCTGGATAATTCGCCCTCCATGGCCGCCCGCGCGCGCGACGGCGGCACGCGCTGGATGCATGCCCAGTCCGACGCCCGCCTCCTGGTGGCCCGCTTGGGCAGTGCCAGTGAAGTGATGGTGCTGGATACCATGGGACGCGCCACGCTTTCCGGATTTGTCACGCCCGCCATGGCTTGGAATCAAATCGAGCGCTTGTCCGTGGTGACCTCGGGCGTTGCGCGCCTGCCGGAGATGGGCGGGAGCGGGGAGCGCTTACAGATCCATCTATTTTCCGACGGTGTGGGCGTGCCCGATCCCGGCACGGAGGTGCATCTGCATTCGGCCTTCGAGCCCGCGGCCAATCTGGCACTGAGCGCCTTTGAAATCCGGATGCATCCGGGTGATGGCACTCGCGCGGAAGCTTTGCTGCAAGTCTTCAACGCCTCGGAGCGTGCGATGCAGGCCGTGGTGACGGTCACCGGCCCGAATTACGAAACTACTCGCACCATGCGGATTGGCGCCGGCGAAAGCGCCAATGAATCCATTGACCTTAGCCAAGCTCCAGCGGGAATTTTTCGCGCGCAATTGCAGGCCGACGCCGACGCGCTGGCCGCGGATGACACCGCCTACGGCGTGCTCGCGCCCCATGCCATCCGCGACGTACTGCTCGTGACACCGGGGGATTCTTATATGGAAGATTCGCTACGGGCGCTGCCCGGTGTTCGCCTCACAACGGTGAGACCTAATGCGTACCGGGAGGATGGGCGCTTCAGTGCTTACGTCTTCGATCGCTACGCGCCCAAATTGCTCCCGGTAGCCGGTGCCCTGTTGTGGGCGCCACGCGCCAGGACGGGGGAGGTGGTGGTCACGCGGTGGGACACGGCCCATCCCGTGTCCTCTGGTGTTTCTTGGGGAGATCTGCGCATCGAGCATGCCGATCTCGCCGTGGACCCCGCCGCCGAAGAACACACCTTGGTCAATGCCTCCACCGGTAGCCTCGAAGGCGGATTGATCACCAGCGGCGAAGCCGGTTCGCGTTGGATTCGCGTCGGTTTCGCCCTGAATCAAACCAACTTTCATTTGCAACCCGGGTTCCCCGTATTCCTGGGCCAAGCACTGAATTGGCTCGGTGGCGCCTCGCAGGTTCTGGTGCGCAATACCGGCAGCGTGACTATTCCCATGGAGAAGGCCACGGTGGTGGATGGCGAGCGACGCGTGGTGAAAAGTGTTTCCACCGGCAGCGGCACGGTGTTCGATGTGCCACGCCCCGGTATCTACAAGGCCAGCGCCGCCGGACGCGAATTGACGGTCGCGGCAAACATACTGGATCCTGGCTATGCGCTCATCAACCGCACATGGTTGCGCCCGCGTGAAGAGGGCCGCGCGTTACGCGGTAACGATTCTTACCTGGCGCGCTCCGAGTTGTGGACTTTGCTGCTAAGCATGGCGGTGCTGCTCGTGGTCATCGAATGGGCGGCATTTTGCCGCCGGGTGAGCGTTTAGATGCTGGCCTTCGCCGCTTACTGGCCGCTCGTCTTTCTCGCCGGTATTTTGGTCATTGCGTGGTTTACCCGCCGCCAGCGCACGAGCTTGAGCCCGCGCCGGGTACGAGCCGCCGCTCTCGTTCGCATGGGCGTGCTAAGTCTTCTCGTGCTGGCCCTGATGCGCCCAACGCTGCAAACGCCAGAGCGCGATGTGGCGGTGGTCTACGCTCTGGATATTTCGCGCAGTATCGCCCCGGCCTTCGTGAAATCGGCGCTCGATGCCATCGCGGGCGCCAACGACAAAGCGGGAGCGAGCGCGGAGAATCTGCGATATGTGGTGTTCGCGGACAGGCCACGCACGTTGCAGTCGTTGAGCGAAGTGCCATTGGTTGCGGTGCGAGGGGAAGACGAAACCGGCTCTCACGCCGTTGATCAAGGCGGCACCAACCTGGAGCGCGCGCTTTCGGCCGCGCTGCTGGCCTTCCCGCCCCGGCACGAGAAGCACTTGGTTTTGCTGAGCGACGGCCGCCAGACCGCGGGCGACCTATGGCGCGTATTGCCGCGTTTGCGCGATGCGGGAGTGCGGGTATTCTCGCTCCCCGCGCAGGTGGCCGTCGCCAAGGATGCCTGGATTGAATCCATTGCCGTGCCGGAAGGTGTGCGCGAGAAAGAAACTTTCGCATTGCGCGTGGACGTGTTTTCGCGCATGGAGGCGCCAGCCAAGGTAGCCCTGTTCGATGGAAACCGTCTCCTGGGCACGCAGTCCGTGCAGCTTGCCGCGGGAAGCAATGAGATTGCCTTTGAAGCCCGTATGAACACAAGCGGGCGCCACGACATGAGCGCGCGCGTGATGGCCGAGGGCGACGAAGTGCCTCGCAACGATGCGCTGGCGCGCGTGCTTTGGGTGCACCCGCCATTCAATGTGCTGTATGTGGAAGGCGGCGCGGGCGGCGCCAAATACTTGCCGGATGCATTACGGGCACAAGGGATCAGCGTCAAGGCGGGGGCCGTGGAGCAACTGGCGGATGAGTCCTTGCAAGCCTTCGATGCCGTGATACTGAGCGATGTACCGGCGGACAAGCTAGGCGCAAAGGCGGGCATGCGGTTGGAGGCGTATGTGCGCGACCAAGGTGGCGGTTTGATCTTTGCAGCCGGCGAAAACTCCTACGGCAAATCCGGTTTTGCCAAGAGCGAGATCGAACGCCTGCTGCCGGTGAAGTTCGAAGGCAAGCGCAAGCGCAAGGACATCGACTTGGTGCTGCTCATCGACCGTTCCTACAGCATGCGCGGAAAGAAGTTGGAGATTGCCAAGACCGCGGCCCTGGCCACGCTGGACCTGCTTGATCCGCAGCACCGGCTGGCCGTGGTGGCGTTCGATGCGCGGCCTCGCGATGTGGTGCCCCTGGCGGAAGTCTGGGGAAAACGCCGCGCCGAGGATCTCATCGGCAGCATGACCTCCAGCGGCCAGACCAATATCTATCCCGCGTTGTATCGGGCGCACCAACTGCTGCAAGGTTCGCAAACCAAGACTAAGCACGTGATCCTGCTATCCGACGGAATCAGCGCGCCTCCTCCAGGCGTGGCGGGCGCCAAGGGCGTGACCAGCGACGAACAGATGGAGATGGTGCGCAAGGCGCGGGCGGATTACTTCACGCAATGGCGGCGCGATCACCCAGGCCAACCTTTACCAGGCGTGGACGATTTACCCGCGGAACCTCCGCCGGGAACCTTCGAGGAAATCGCCGCCAAATTCGTGCAAGACAAGATCACCCTATCCACCGTGGCGCTCGGTGAGAAACCGAATGTGGAACTGTTGGCCAATCTGGCCGCATGGTCCGGGGGGAAGAGCTACGTGGCGCGCAATGACAACGAGATTCCAGGCCTGTTCATCGCGGAGGCGCAACGGCTACTGGGCGAATCGCTGGTGGAGGAATCCTTCCGGCCGGTCGTCAAGGTCAATGCGACGGCGCTCGGCGGAGTGGATTTCGCGGCGGGACCGGAACTCAAGGGTTTGGTGGTGAGCAAGGCCAAGCGCTTTTCCGATGTACTGCTCGAAGGTAAGAAGAATCTTCCGCTCATGGTGGAAACGCGTTATGGTCTGGGCAAGACCGTGGCTTTTCTATCGGACGTGAAGAACCGCTGGGCGGCCGATTGGCTGCGGTGGCCTGGCTACGGCAAGCTGTGGGCGCAAGTGGTGCGCGGCGCCGCGCGGCGCGATGGCGGCCAGGAGTTGATCTGGAGTGTCGGGCGCGAAGGCAACGAAGCCGTGGTGACGCTATCGGCCTTCAAGCCCGACGGCAGCTTCCGCAACGACATGCTGCCCAAGGTGCGCGTTTCCGGCACGACGGAAGTCGCGCAAGTATTCGCGCTTCGGCAATCGGCGGCTGGCACTTACACCGAACGCATCGCATTGCCGGGGCCGAGCGGGCAGCCCTACGTGTTCGAGTTGCTCTCAACTCCTAGCGTGAGCGCGCGCGAAATCGCACGCACCGGGCCGCGCAGCCTGGCCTATGCGCATAGCGACGAGTATCGTGTTCTACCCGCCGACCACAAATTGCTACGCGCCTTGAGCGAGCAGACCGGCGGTAAATTCGCGCCCGAGATGGCGGATATCTTCAGGCATTATGGCGATGCTGGCACGCGCTCCCGGGCGTTGTGGCCTTGGCTGGCCGCCATGGCATTGGCGTTATATCTCACCGAGGTGTTTGTACGGCGCTCGCCTTGGGCGTTTGGTAGTGAATAAAGGTGCAAAGGCAAAAGCTTTCAACGCAAAGACGCAAAGTAAACCTGAGAAAATTCTTTCTTTGCGCCCTTTGCGTCTTTGCGTTTAATGTTGTTGTAGTGTGATCTGGATTGAAAAGGAGGGCATTCCCAATGAGTAACGAAACGAAGATTCTGGTTCCCACTTCACCCTTGTACCGGTTACCCACGGCGCCGGACGACCCGGTATCGCGCCGAAATTTACTCAAAGCCGCTCTGGGCATGGGCGTGGTGAGCCTGCTTGCCCCCATGGCGTATGCACAGCAAAAGCAACTGTTGACGCCCACACCGGACCAGATCCTGGGGCCGTTCTACCCTGTGATCAAACCCACGGACGGCGGAACGGATCTCACGAAGCTTCCGCAGCGCCCGGACAAAGCCTCGGGTAAGGTGATCTACGTCATGGGCCAAGTAGTCAATCGCAAAGGCGAGCCTGTGCGCCGCGCCCGCATCGAAATCTGGCAAGCCAATGCGGGCGGGCGTTACGTACACCCTTCAGACCGGGGCCAGGTACCCACGGATCCCTATTTCGATGGCTATGCCGTCCTGCGCACCGACGACGAAGGGCGCTACCGCTTCAAGACCATCAAGCCCGGAGCCTACGCGGTGAGCCCCGATTGGAAGCGGCCGCCGCACATTCACTTCGAGATCAAGGGCGGCGTCAACCGCCTCATCACCCAAATGTATTTCTCCGACGAGGAAGCGCTCAACAATGCCGACAAGCTGTTGCAAAGTTCCTGGAGCAAGGAAAGCTTGATAGCCAAGGTCGTGCCGCCGACTCCAAACGAGGAGCCCGATGCGCAGCTGGTGATGTGGGATGTGGTGTTGTTGACGGGGTGAATCGGCTGAGCAAGCTGCTTGTACCGGCCGTGGGCGACCTCGCCATCGCGTCCGTCCAGAACCCGGTCATGCTACCGCCCCATTCCGAGCCACAGCCGGATTTCGCTCCGTTATTCCGCATGGGCGGCTGCGTTTCGCCTGAGGCGCTACCCCAGGTGAGCATTGCATTGAGCGAGGTATTCCAGTAGCCGTGCGCTCATGGAACTTGCACGCCGCGAGGCGCTTGTACGCAGTCGCGCGCCATATTCTGGAGGGGCGCTCGCTGGGCGTAGGATAATCCTCACCATGAATCTCGCTCAACTCCTGCTGCGGGCCGCACGCACGTTTCCGCAAAGGCCAGCGGTGTCGCGCGGAACGAGCGTGATGACCGATTACGCCGGTCTTGCCAGAAATGCGAGCCGGCTGGCCCACGCCTTTCGTCACCGGTTGGGCTTGCACCCGGGTGAGCGCGTTGCATTGTGCATGACCAACTGCGCGCAATACGTGGAGTTGGTATTCGCGGCGTGGTGGGCAGGGCTCGCCATCGTGCCCATCAATGCCAAGTTGCACGCCAAGGAGGTGCGCTACATTCTGGAGAACGCGCAAGCGCGGCTGTGCTTTCTCTCGTCCGATTTGGCGGATGGAATGCAAGCCTTGGAAGGGGCCGTGGGGCGCATTCTTGTTGCCGGTGACAAGGAGTATGGAGCACTCTTGGCCGGTGATGAGATGGCGCCGCAAGCCTGCGAGCCCCATGATGCCGCCTGGCTGTTCTACACCAGCGGGACCACGGGATTTCCCAAGGGGGTGATGATCACGCACCGCAATCTGTTGCTGGCCGCGCTGTGTTACTTCACCGACGTGGACCAGATCGGTGCCACGGATTGCATCGTGCACGCGGCGCCCATGTCCCATGGCTCGGGACTCTACAGCTTGCCTCACGTGTTGCGCGCGGCCAACCAGGTGATCCCCGAGAGCGGGCATTTCGATCCGGCGGAAATCTTCGAATTGTCGCGGCGCTGGCCGGGCGTATCGTTATTCGCGGCACCCACCATGGTGCACCGTATGGTGAGCCTCGCAAAAAAAGCGGCGCCGGATTTGCGCGGCCTCAAGTCGGTGGTCTACGGCGGCGGGCCCATGTATCTGGAAGATATTCGCGGCGCGCTCGAGGTCATGGGCAACCGTTTCATCCAGATCTACGGCCAGGGCGAATGCCCCATGTCCATCACGGCGTTGTCGCGCGAGCATCTTTGGGACCGGGCGCATCCGCGCTGGGAAGCGCGCGCGGCTTCCGTGGGCGTGGCGCACTCGGCGGTGGAAGTCATGGTGGCGGATGCCGGGGACCGGCCGCTTCCGGCCGGCGAAACCGGCGAAGTGCTCGTGCGCGGGGATATCGTGATGCGCGGCTACTGGGCCAACGAGGAGGCCAGCGCGGCCACTCTGCGCAATGGCTGGCTGCATACCGGCGATGTCGGCGTGCTGGACGAGGACGGGTTTCTCACGCTCAAGGACCGCTCCAAGGATCTGATCATCAGCGGCGGTACCAACATCTATCCGCGAGAGGTGGAGGAAGCGCTGCTCAAGCATCCGGCAGTGAGCGAGGTGTCGGTGGTGGGCCGGGCCCATCCGGAGTGGGGCGAGGAGGTGCTGGCCTTCGTGGTGAGACGCGCCGATGTCAGCGAAACCGAATTGGACGCCTTGTGCCTGGATCATATCGCGCGCTTCAAACGGCCCAATGCCTACCGGTTCGTGGAGGCGTTGCCCAAGAACAATTACGGCAAGGTGTTGAAGACCGAGCTGCGAAAACAACTTGAGAACGAGAAGAATGCCTGAGCGCCTGGATATCTTGCGCGAGAAGTTGCGCGCCTTCGTCAACGCCCGCGAGTGGGACCAATTCCATAATCCGAAGAACCTGGTGATGGCCGTGGCGGGGGAGGCGGCGGAGCTGATGGAACACTTTCAATGGCTGACCCACGCTGAGAGTGCTAACCTCGCACCTGAAACCAAGTCCGAAGTGGAGTTGGAAATCGCCGATGTCCTGCTCCTGCTGTTGCGCTTGTGCGATAAGTTGGACGTGGATCCCGTCGAGGCCGCAGAGCGTAAGCTCGTCCTGAATGAAATCAAATATCCCGTGGAGAAATCGCGCGGGCGCTCCGCCAAATACACCAAGCTATAGTTCAATGCTGGCCTACCGCCACCTGTTTCACGCTGGGGGATTCACGGACGTTTTCAAGCACGCACTGCTCGCGTGCCTGATGTCGCATCTGAACAAGAAAGAGAAACCGTACTTCTACCTCGACACGCACGCCGGCATCGGTCTGTACGACTTGCATCACGACTGGGCGCAAAAGAACAAGGAGTTCGAGGGCGGTATCGCCAAGGTATTGAAAGCGCCGCACGCTCCCGAAGAGCTCTCGCCTTATCTGCAAGCCGTCGCGGCGGAAAATACTTTTCGGTCCTTGCGTTATTACCCGGGCTCGCCTGTCCTTGCACGGCGCTTCCTGCGCGCCGGAGACCGCATGGTCTTGAGCGAACTCAACCGCGAAGACCACCGGGCATTGGAACATCATTTCAAAAGCGACCGGCAGGTGCATGCTCACAACATGGACGGCTATCAAGCGCTGAAAGCCTTTCTCCCGCCACCCGAGCGGCGCGGATTGGTGTTGGTCGATTCCTCCTTCGACCGTGCCCAGGAGTTCAAACGCCTGGCGGAGGCATTGTCCGAGGCCCACCGGCGCTGGGACACGGGCATTCATGCCATGTGGTATCCGCTGATGGCATGGCAGGACATGGATAGCTTCGAGCGGCGCGTGATCGCCACGGGAATTCGCAAGATTCTTCATCTGGACCTTTCGCTGTTCCCCGAAAACTGGACGGAAAGTTTGCGCGGCTGCGCCATGCTGGTGGTCAATCCGCCTTGGGGATTCGAGGAGGAAGCCAAGAAGATTCTGCCTTGGGTACGGAGCACGCTGGCTGGCGGCGGCCAAGGCGGATGGAACGTGCGGTGGTGGGTTAGGGAGTAGCCACCACCAGCGGCACCAGCATCTCGTCTTGCGTCGTTCCGCCGTGCACGCCGGTCAAGTTGTGGCGTTTCTCTCCCGGCAACCAATCCTTGATCGTGTAACCGGCGTTCATCAGGAGGGTGTAGTCGCCGGTTCGGTTCGGCAACTTGGGGTGAGCTTCTCCGATCCCGAAGTAGTGCTTGTCCACCAACTCCGAACTCGGCACGGCTGTGCAGGCATGCGCCAGTTCGTTGGCGACATACGTTTCGAATGGCTGGTGCTTATCCGGTTTGACGTAGCAATAGGCCAAGCGGCGCTCGCCGCATAATGGCTGAGCGAGGCACTCTTGTAGGTAGGGATGGGCATCGAGTTCCACTCGCTTGGCGGCCGGGGCATCCACGAAACCGTGATCGGCCGTGACGATGACGGTTACGCCACGTCCGGCCAGGCTGCGCAGCAAGCGTTCGAGGCCCTCCGCCACGCGCCTACACACGTTGGCTACGGGGAGGCTTGCAACTCCGTGCTCATGGGCGCTGCTGTCCAACTCGGGATAATAGGCGTAGATGAAGCGCCGCTCGTCTTGCGCGCGAGTGAGGCGTTCGATCGCTTCGAAGAATTGGGTGAGGGAGCGATAGGGTAGGGTGAGCGCTCCGCGTGTGTGGGCGCGGTTGAAATCCGAAAAGGCGATGCTGTCAGGAGAGATCGCGTGGCACCCGGCGTTCAAGTTTTCGAAGAACGTGGGGTAATCGAATAACTTCGCTGGATCGATGTGGCGTTGGCGAAGCGGTGTGCTGGCACCACGGGTCTCGAAAAGCAAAATGGCGGCGCTCTCGCCGATCTCTTCGAGGTAGATATGCCAGCCCGTCAACCCATGCTGCTGGGCAGGCACCCCGGTCAGGAAGGTGGTGACCGCCGTGGCCGTGGTGGAGGGAAACACCGAAGTGAGGGAGCCCGCGAGATGCTGGCGCAGCACCGATGCGCCAGACGCCTGTTGCACATAGTTGTAGCCCAGACCATCGATGACGATAAGCACCATGTGACCACTGTGCTGTTGGCCAACGCGGCCCAACGAACCTAACGTGTTATATAGTCCCGGCGGCGAACCAAACCCGGCGGCGATGGAACTCATCAGGTTGGCGATGCTTCCGCCAGCGTAATCAGGTAGAGTCATCTTTCGCTGGCGAGATTAAGCCGAAACCACAGTAGCGAGTGAATGGCGGTGAGCAATGGTAATTGAGGAATATTACGGACCCCTTCGGCGGCAGATGCTGCGCGACATAGCGGCGGACGTCAAGACACTGAGCGCCAGCGTGGGGCGAGACCACCTGTCCGCGCGGGTAATGGAGGTCATGACCAAGGTGCAGCGGCACCACTTCGTGCCCATCGAAGTGCAAGCTTTTGCCTACGCCAATACACCGCTGCCCATTGGCCATGGAAAAACCATTTCGCAACCTTTCATCGTGGCGCTCATGACCGATCTGCTGGACCTTGCTCCCACGGACCGGGTCCTGGAGATTGGGACTGGATTTGGCTATCAAGCCGCCGTTCTGGCCGAACTCGCGGGTGCCGTCTATACCGTGGAGATCATCGAGGCACTACAAGTCCGGGCGAAAAAAACCTTGGGGCAACTAGGGTACAAGAACATCGAGTTCCGGCTTGGGAATGGAAGTTATGGATGGCCGGAAAAAGGCCCCTTTGACAAAATCATTCTGACGGCCGCGCCAGAGCTGATTCCCCCGCCCTTGCTGGAGCAACTCAAACCCGCTGGCAGGCTCGTGCTGCCAGCGGGGCCTCCAGAGAACCAACTGTTGATGCTGGTGGAGCGCGACGCCGCCTCGCGCTTGACGAGCCGCACCATATTGCCCGTGCGCTTTTCGCGGTTGGAGGAGGAAGGTCCTATGAAGGGACATGCCTGATGGCGGGAAGACGTAATCCCGCGAGGCTAGCCCGCATGTCTCACGGGCGAGAACCCTACCGGGTGCATTGCGGATACATCGGTTCCATAAGTGACTAACGCCCGGCGCAATAAATTCTCCGCCGGCGTGGTGGTGGTGCGAACTTTTGGCGAAGAATGGCGCTATTTGCTCCTGCGAGTATTCAAGAATTGGGATTTTCCCAAGGGAGGCGTGGAAGAAGGCGAATCGCCCCTGGAGGCCGCGCGCCGGGAAGTGGAAGAGGAAACCGGGCTCACGGTGCTGGAGTTCCGCTGGGGAGAGCAATATCTCGACACCGAACCGTACAGCAACGGAAAGGTGGCGCGGTATTACCTGGCGGCGTGCGACCAGGGCGAGGCATGGCTTCCCATCAACCCCGAATTGGGGCGCCCCGAGCATCACGAATTTCGCTGGTGCGCCATCGACACCGCGCGGCGCTTGCTACCCGAACGCATAAGCCCTGTGCTGGAATGGGCGCATAAGACGCTGCAAGGCAATGGTTGAGGTCTTACGCCGGATTTGCGTGTCCGGGATATTTTTCACCATTTGCGCCCTCGCGCAAGCGCAGGCCTACCCATCGAAACCCATCAAATTGATTGTTCCTTTTCCTCCGGCGGGGGCCACGGACCAACTGGCGCGCATTCTTGGCGAGCGCATGTCGTCCCTTCTTGGCCAACAGGTGATCGTGGATAACCGCCCAGGCGCGGGGGCCAACCTGGGCGCCGAATTGGCAGCGCGTGCCGCGCATGATGGGTATACCTTGCTCATCGCGCCGACTTCCATCTATGCCATCGCCGCAACGCTTTATTCGAGGCTGAGCTACGGCCTGCTGCGCGATTTCACTCTCGTCTCGACCTTGATCAACACTCCCCACGTGCTCGTGGTACATCCGTCCTTGCCCGCGCGCACCTTGAGCGATTTGATCAAGCTGGACAAGGCGCGCCCGCGCGGGCTGAACCTCGCCTCGCAAGGCAGTGGAACCGTATCTCATTTGGAAGGCGAAATGCTGGCACGCATGACGAACATGAATCTGGTGCACGTGCCTTACCGCGGGAGTACACCGGCAGTGCAAGATTTGATCGGAGGCCAGGTGGATATCATGTTCGATAGCATCGCTTCCTCGCTACCGCATATCCGTTCGGGAAGATTGCGCCCGCTCGCCATCACGTCGGGCCGCCGTTCGCCCTTGTTACCGGATGTGCCCACCATGACCGAGGCCGGAATACCGGGATATGTCACCGAATCCTGGCTTTCCTTGGCGGCGCCGCAAGGCACCCCCGAGGAGATCCTCCTGCGGCTGAACAACACGATCGTCCGCGTGCTCAACGAACCCGAAACCCGTGGCCGCCTGGCGGAACTGGGGCTCGAACCCCAGAGCAGTTCCCCCGAGGAGTGCCGGCGGCGCTATGAGGCGGAAGTCATCAAGTGGCGTCCCCTGGTGAAATCTTCCGGGGCGCGGGTGGATTGACCGGCTGGAATACGATAGGCGATGGAGTCAGACATGAAGGGAGCATTGCAAGGTGTGCGGGTGCTGGATCTCACGCGGATTCTCGCGGGGCCCTACGCCTGTCAGACGCTGGCGGATTTGGGAGCGGAGGTGATCAAGGTGGAGCGGCCGGGGCGGGGGGATGACAGCCGCGCCTGGGGCCCGCCCTTTCAAAAAGATGAGCAGGGACAAGATACGCCCGACAGCATCTACTACCTCTGTTGTAATCGCGGCAAGCGCTCCATTACCGCGGATCTTTCGCGGCGCGAAGGCCAGGACCTCATCAAACGGTTGAGTCTGAAATCCGATGTGCTAGTGGAGAACTACAAGGTGGGCGATCTCAGACGTTATGGCCTGGACCACGAGAGCTTGCGCCAGGAAAACCCGCGTTTGATTTACTGCTCCATCACCGGTTTCGGGCAAGATGGCCCCTATGCCGCGCGCCCAGGCTACGATCCTGTCGTGCAGGCCATGGGCGGCATGATGAGCGTGACCGGAGAGCGTGACGGCGATCCGCAGCGAGTGGGGGTGGCGGTCACGGATAAGATCACCGCGCTCTACGCCGTGATCGCCATTCAAGCGGCGCTGCGTTACCGCGATTTGACGGGGCAAGGCCAGTACATCGATTTGGCGCTCCTCGACGTACAACTCGCCTCCATGATCAACGTGGCGCAGACCTATCTGTCCACGGGAGCGGTGGGCCAGCGTAACG